>DATHSX010000114.1:0-9601 GCA_035463935.1 Acidimicrobiia bacterium
TGAGCCCGAATCTGGGGGTGGTCGAGCTGACGGTCGCCCTCCACCGGGTCTTCGATAGCCCCCACGACCGGATCATCTGGGATGTCGGCCATCAAGCCTATGTCCACAAGCTGGTGACGGGTCGCATGGAACAGTTCGCAACCCTCCGCCGTTTTGGCGGGCTGTCCGGCTATCCGAGCCGGGCCGAAAGCCCCCACGACTTCGTGGAGAACAGCCATGCCTCAACCTCACTGTCATATGCACTCGGTCATGCCCTGACTCGCCCGGACTACTGGACGGTGGCAGTGATCGGAGATGGCGCCCTGACCGGAGGCATGGCCTATGAGGCCCTCAACCACATCGCCGTGGCCCGCCCCTCCAATCTGGTGATCGTGGTCAATGACAACGGCCGGTCCTATGCGCCCACCGTGGGAGGTCTGGCGGCCCTGGCCAACCTCGCCCACTATCGCCTCGACCCCCGGTACGAGTGGGCCAAACGCACCTTCGGCCGGCTCCTGCGGGGTCTGCCCCTGGTTGGCGATACCGCCGACGAGTTGGCCAACCGGTTCAAGGAGGCCGTCAAACAGATACTGGAGCCGTCGACCGTGTTCGACACCCTCGGCCTCAAGTACTCGGGAAGGATCGACGGGCACGACCTTCGCCATCTGGAGACGACTCTCCGACAGGCCCGGGAGTACGGGGAGCCGGTCATCGTGCACGTCGTCACCGAGAAGGGGCTGGGTTACGGCCCGGCGATAGCCGACGAGATCGACCGACTTCATGGGGTGGGCACGTTCGATGTGGCCACCGGGCGGGCTCTCAAAGAGGAGTTGAAGCTGACCGACATCGCCGGTAAGGCACTGCTGGAGGCGGCGAGACGTGATCATGATGTGATCGCGATCTCGGCGGCCATGGTGTCTTCCACCGGTCTCCAGGAAATGGCCGCCGAGATGCCCGACCGGGTGATCGACACCGGCATCGCCGAGCAGCACACGGTGACGCTGGCGGCCGGGGTGGCCATGGCCGGCAGCCGCCCGGTCGTGGCGATCTACTCCAGCTTTCTGCAGAGAGCCTTCGATCAGATCCTGACCGATGTCGCGCTGCATAACCTTTCCGTCGTCTTCCTGGTCGACCGGGCGGGCGTCACGGGGCCCGACGGTCCCTCCCACCACGGCATCTTCGACCTTTCCTATCTCCGCCTCGTTCCCAACATGGTGGTGGGGGCTCCGGCCGATGCCTTCGAACTGGCCGGCATGATCGAAACCGCCATGTCCCACGACGGCCCCATCGCCATCAGATTCCCGAAGGCTTCCGCCTCGGCCCTTCCCCCGTTGCCGGCCCCGCCGGTTCCCGTGGGTGTCTGGGAGGAGATGTCCGAGGGTGAGGATGTCTTGGTGCTGGCGGTGGGCCGTATGGTGGAGATTGCCCAGAAGGCAGCCGCCTCGGCCGCCGGCCGCGGCGTTTCGTGCGGCGTGATCAACGCTCGCTGGGTGAAGCCGCTCGATCCTCGCCTCGACGAGTGGGCGGGACGCTATCGCAAGGTGGTAACCCTGGAAGACAACGTGATCTCGGGGGGATTCGGAGCCGGCGTCCTCGAGCACCTGGCGGGCTCGGCGAACGCAGCCAAGGTTTCGATACTCGGGCTGCCCGATCGTTTCCTACCGGCGGGATCGGTCGACGAGCTGCTCCACGATGCCGGGCTCGATGCCGAGAGCCTGGCCGCCCGGCTCGTACTCATCAACTCCGACGGATAGCGCCTCGGTTCAGACCGTGGCGGGGATGCCGACCTCGGGAAGGGGCAGCGGCGTTTGTACCCGGCTGGGGATCAGGGTCACGAACCGCGGCGGGCGGCGGCTGACCGAGAGCGGCGTGAACTTGGGCTGCGGATCCATTATCTCCACCACCGTCGTCCAGACCCGTTCCGCGCCGGCCTCGGCGGCCGTCAGCGTGGTTGCTGTCATTCCCAGGTCGCTCGGCGTTGAGCGTCCGGCCATCACCACCACCGCCGCCATTACCACGGCCATGCTGCCGTGAAGGGCCGGTCGGGCCATGCTGCGCAGCATCTTGAGCAGACCGGGATGACGCGCCCGCCGGGGCGGATTGCGGAGGAGCTCGGCTCGCAGCTGCGATTCCAGTCGATCGAAATAATCCGGAAGGTCAACCGGCGGGCGGCGGAAACGCTCGTCAGAACGCATGCCGCGGCTCCGGTTCGAGGGCTGGGGCGGGGTCCAGCATCTGGCGCATATGCCGCCGGGCGCGGGAGAGACGGAGACGGGCGGCGTTGGGGCTGAGGTTGAGCATGCCCGCCACCTCCGACGGCGACAGCCCGTCGTAGGCCACCAGTTCGACCACCTCCCTTTCACTGGCGCTCAGCGCGGCCAGGGCTGCTTCGAGCGCGGGTGCCTGGCGGGCGGCGTCGATGGCGGCGGCCACCGCATCCTCCTCGGAAGAAGTGAAGAGCAACTGGGTGTTGGTCGCTTTGATCAGAAGCCGCCTGGTGCCTGCCCGGCGGCGCCGCTGCTTGGCCAGAACCCGCCGGGCGATGCCAAAGAGCCAGGGGAGGGCGGTATCGTTCTCCGGTACATAGCGACCCGAGGCCTGCAGAGCCACCAGAAAGGTCTCGGCCACCAGATCGGCGACGTCCTCCGGATCCGAGCAGCGCCGCACTCCGTAGAGGGTCACCGGGGCGACATGCCGTCGAAAGAACAGGCCGAACGAATCGGCGTCCCCACCGGAGGCGGCCGCCAGCAGAGCGGCGTCGGTGCTATCCACGATCCTTGTTCCGTTCCCCGTTTCTCGGGTTGTGCCTTAAGAATGTCACAACTGGGGGTTTCGTGTTAATCGAAATGGCGTCTTTCCGGGCTGCGGGGCCGTCGGACCCTCCCGCCCGCTATGGTCGGAGCGCTCCGTAAGGAGAGCGATCAGGGCCCGGGGGCGACCGGGACCAGAGTTATCGAGGAGGTGACATGAGGAAACCATTCCTCCTGACGTTGGCGGTACTGGCGATGTTGCTGGCCGGATGCACCGAGACTGCCGACGAGACCACGACCACCGCCGCAGGCACCGGCACGACGGGTGCGACGGAAACGACAGCATCCGGTGGCGGGTCGGCAACCGGGTCCCTGCTGTCGGAGATCCAGAGTCGTGGGAGCCTCGTCTGCGGCGTGAACGAATCGGTACCCGGCTTCGGGTTCAGGGGCGCCGACGGGACTCTTTCCGGATTTGACATCGACTTCTGCAAGGCCGTTGCCGCCGCGGTCTTGGGAGATCCCGAAGCGGTCGAGTACGTGCCACTGACTGCCCAGCAACGGTTCACCGCCCTGCAGTCGGCTGAGATCGATGTGCTCATCCGTAATACCACGTGGACGGCCAGCCGGGATGGCGGCGAAGGAGCGACGTTTCTCCACACCACCTTCTACGACGGCCAGGGGATGATGGTGCGCACCGACTCGGGCTTCACGACGGTGGAGGATCTGGCCGATACGGCCATCTGCGTCCTCTCGGGAACGACCACCGAGTTGAACCTGGCCACGCGCTTCGCCGACATTCCCTATGAGCCCCTCACCTTCGAAGACAACGAGGTTCTCCAGGCGGCCTTTGTCGCCGGACAGTGCGACGGATGGACCTCGGACAAGTCGCAGCTGGCGGGAGTACGGTCGGCCTTCCCCGAGGCGGAGGGCGGTCCCGAAGCCGTCGTGATCCTGGACGAGACGTTCTCCAAGGAACCGCTCGGCCCGGCGGTCAGGGACGGGGACTCTGGCTGGGCGCAGGTGGTCGACTGGGTGGTTAATGCCACCATATTGGCCGAGGAGTTGGGCATCGATTCCAGCAATGTCGATTCCTTCGCCGACACCGAAGACTCGTCGATCCGCCGTCTGCTCGGTCTCGAGATCGAGGGTGACAGCGGCCCGACGGTCTTCGACGCCGGGCTCGGGCTCGACCCGGCATGGGCGGCCAACGTGATCCGGGCGGTGGGCAACTACGGGGAGATCTTCGCTCGCAACGTCGGCCCGGACACCCCGCTGGGTCTCGCCCGGGGGCTGAACGATCTGTGGACCAATGGTGGCTTGATGTACGCGCCGCCGTTCCGCTAGGAGGCAATAGGCGATCCGCGATCCGCGATTAGCCCGAAGTCACACATCGGGTCCGCGGATTGCGGGTTGCGGATAGCCGGCAGCGCACAGCTGACCTCGATGGAGAATCAACCCCGCACTCGTCCGTCTTTCTGGCGTGATGTCCGTGTCATCCGGTTGGTGCTGCAGGTCGTGGCCGTGGCGGCGCTGGCGACCGCCCTTTACATCCTCTGGTTCAACCTCACCAATAACCTTCGCCGCCAGGGGATCCGGACCGACTTCTCGTTTCTCGATCAGCCGTTCGGGGTCCGGATTGCGGGTTCCGACTTCAGGCCGGGATCGTCGGTTCGCGACGCCTTCTGGAATGGCATTCGCAACACTGCCGCGTTGGCGGTGGTGGGCCTGCCCATCCTCACCGTGTTGGGGGTGGTGGTCGGGATTGGCCGCCTCTCCAGGAACTGGCTGGTGGCCCGGGCAGCTTCGCTCTACGTAGAGGGGTTACGCAACCTGCCGCCACTGCTTCTCATCGTGTTCGCCTTCCAGGCGGTCATCCTTCGTCTCCCGCCCGCCCGGTCACCTATCACGCCTTTCGGCTGGTTGGTGGTCAGCAATCTGGAGATACATGTCCCCGGCCTGACCCTCCAACCCGGCGGCGGTCAGTTTCTGGCGACCGTCGCGGCAGCCGTGCTGGCGGCGGCGGTGGTGTGGTGGTGGCGGACCCGCCGACAGGACCGAACCGGACAGCCGCACCATCGCTGGCTCTGGGGCCTTGGCATCGTGGCCGGCACTGCCCTGGTGGCCTATCTCCTCGGCGAGGACCCGGTCACTGTCTCCCGACCCCAACTCGAAGGCCGGGTGATCAGCGGCGGCTTCAGCGGACTCGGGGCCTACTTCGCGGTTCTGGGGGCCCTGGTCCTCTACACCTCAAGCCATGTCGCCGAGATTGTGCGGGGTTCGATCCAGGCGGTGCCCCGGGGCCAAACCGAGGCGGCCGAAGCCTTGGCCCTCTCGGGCTTCCAGCGGTTGCGGTTTGTAGTTCTGCCCCAGGCGGCCCGGATTGCCTTGCCCCCGATCATCAATCAGTACCTCAACTACGTCAAGAACACGTCGCTGGCCATCGCAGTGGGCTTCGCCGAGGTGACCCTGATCGCCTTTCAGGCCATCGGCAATGGTCAGCCGGCCCCGCAGGTGATATTGCTGTTGATGGCCGCCTATCTCACCTTCAGCCTCGTCATCTCGGCCCTGGTCAACGTCTACAACCGGCGCCTGCGGCTGGTGACGCGCTGATGGCCACCCTGACGGCGGCGCCCGTCCGCCCTCCGCTGGTCGCCTGGGTGCGGAGGCATCTCCTCTCGGGCCCATTGAATACCCTGCTGACCCTGGTCTTTGGCGCGGTCTTCGTCGCCGCAGGCATGGCGGTGGTCCGCTTCCTCGCCAACTCCGACTTCACGATCCTGCGCGTGAATCTGGCGCTCTTCATGGTTGGAGGCTTTCGTCGGGATGAGCTTTGGCGAATCGCCGTCGCCGCCTGGCTGCTGTCACTGATGGGCGGACTGGTCGGGGGCCTGGTCGCGGCGGCGGCCGCCGCGCGGGCCCGGCAGACGGGAGTGGTGGTTACCGGCGCCACCGGGAGGGGCCGCTGGTCGGTACTCCGCCGGTTCTGGCCCTTCGGTCTCTTTCTGGTCATCTGCCTGAGCCTGACCGAGACGATTCAACCGACGCTGGTAACCGTCCTCGGGATCGGCCTGGCGGTGGGCGGCTACTGGTTGGCTCGCCGGTGGCCGGCCAGCTGGAGGCGCTTTCTCTATCTGGCGCTGCCGATCCTGGGCTTGGCGGCCTATGGGGTGATGGCCTCGTCTGGACTCGGCTGGAGTCGGTGGGGCGGTTTTCACCTGAACCTGTTCCTGACCGGGGCCGGTCTACTGCTGGCCTTCCCTTTCGGGATTCTCCTGGCTCTGGGCAGGAGGTCGTCGCTTCCGGTCGTCAAGGGAATCGCGGTCGGCTACATCGAGGTGATCCGGGGCGTTCCGCTGATCACGCTGCTGCTGATGGGCGTCTTCGCCTTGGGCTTCTTTCTTCCGTCGAACCTGCGGCCGTCGGATGTCACCCGGGTCCTGGTGGCCATCACCCTCTTCGAGGCCGCGTATATCGCCGAGGTGGTAAGGGGAGGCCTGCAGGCCGTCCCGTCGGGGCAGACCGAGGCGGCCCAGGCCCTGGGGCTGTCACCATGGAAGATCACCCGCCTGATCGTTCTTCCCCAGGCACTCCGTGCCACGATTCCGGCGATGGTCGGGCAATTCATCAGCCTCTTCAAGGACACGACGCTGGTAGCGGCAGTGGGGCTCGGTGACGTGCTCGCCGCTTCTTCTTTCGCCAACAGCCAACCCGCCTTCAATGCCCAGGGCCTGGCCCGTATCACTCTGCCGTTTGTCGCCCTTGCCTTCTGGGCGGGCTCGTACACGATGTCTCGCGAAGCGAAAAGGTTGGAGCGCCGCCTGGGAGTCGGAGAACGATGATCAGTTCGGATTTTACCGACGCCACCCGCACCAAGAACGAGCCGATGATCGTCCTCGAGCACGTCGACAAGTTCTTCGGCAGCTTCCAAGCCTTGCAGGACATAACCATGTCGGTGGGTCGTCAGGAGGTCGTCGTAGTGATCGGCCCTTCGGGCTCAGGCAAGAGCACTCTGATCAGGTGCATCAACCGTCTGGAGAAGCACGACCGGGGCCGGGTCGTCGTCGACGGCATCGAATTGACCGATGACCTCCGCAAGATCCAGGAGGTGCGCCGCGAAACAGGAATGGTGTTCCAGCAGTTCAACCTCTTCCCCCATCTGTCGGTCCTGGACAACGTTACGCTGGCCCCGCGGCAGGTGCGCCGCATGCCCAGGGATCAGGCCGAGGAACTCGGTAAGGCGATGCTTGCCCGGGTTCGGATTCCCGAGCAGGCCCACAAATACCCCGGCCAGTTGTCGGGGGGACAGCAGCAGCGAGTGGCGATCGCCCGCTCGCTGGCGATGCAGCCCAAGGTCATGCTGTTCGACGAGCCCACTTCAGCCCTCGACCCCGAGATGATCAAAGAGGTGCTGGAGGCCATGGAAGAGTTGGCCACATCGGGGATGACGATGATCGTCGTGACGCATGAGATGGGATTCGCTCGGGCGGTGGCGGACCGGGTCGTGTTCATGGCCGAGGGTCAGATCGTCGAGGTCGGTTCCCCCGAGCACTTCTTCTCCAGCCCGCAGGAGCCCCGTACCAAGCTGTTCCTGTCCCAGATCCTCTAGCGACGCGGCGAGGGGTGGTGAGGCGGTAAGTCCGGACGGCGGGTATACCCTGCCGTGCCTCGTGCGCCAGATGCGCCTTCCCCTCATGGTGGCCACCGGAGTGCTGCTGGGCGGCACCGTCTTCGCCTGCGCCGGTGAGCCGGCGACGTCCGCGCCGCCGATCGCTTCCCTCCGGCTCCTCCCGGCCACGACCACCACCGTCCTGCGACCCTCCACCACCATGCCGCCCTCCACCACCATTCCGGCGCCGGCGACTACCGCATCGACTCTTCCTCGGAAGGGATCGGTCATCATCCACGGCACCGGTGACGTCAACCTGGACCCGGCCTATATCCCGGCACTGGCCTCCCGGGGATACGACTGGGCCTGGTCGGGGCTGCAGGGTCTGTTCGCCGAGGATGACCTGACCGTCGTCAATCTCGAATGCTCGCCGTCCGGGCTGGGCAGCCCGGAAGCCAAGGCCTTCACCTTCCGTTGTGCCGACGAAGGGCTGGCCGCGATGGCCGGGGCCGGGGTGGAGGTGGCCAACCTCGCCAACAACCACTCCCAGGACTTCGGGAAAGAGGCCATGCTCGATGGCCGGGCCAACCTCGAGGCGAAGGGAATCTTCCCGGTGGGGACCGGGGCAACTGCCGCTCAGGCCGGTGAGCCGGCCATCTTCGAACTCAACGGCTGGAAGGTGGCGGTGGTCGGATTTGGGGGAGTGCGGCCTCACGACGGCTGGATCGCCACTGCCGATCAACCGGGTATGGCCGACGGCGATTCTGTTGAATCCATGGTGGCGACCGTGGAGGCGGCGCACGAGCTGGCCGACTGGGTGGTAGTGACGATTCATTGGGGGGTGGAACTCGACGTCGAGCCTCGTGCCGAGGACGTGGACCGGGCTCGGGCTATCGTCGCGGCCGGTGCCGACGTGATCTTCGGTCACCACACCCATCGGTTACAGCCTTTCGAACTGCTGTCGGGGAGACCGGTCGCCTGGGGATTGGGTAATTTCGTCTGGCCCAATCTGTCACCGGCCGGGTCCCGGACGGCGGTGGCCCGGGTGGTCATTACCCCCCAGGGTCAGATCGCTGGCTGCCTGCTCCCCGCCGTTATCGAGTCTCCCGGCCACCCGGTGCTCCTGGGTCCGGCCGAGTGCGACCACGAGCCGTGAGCCGCGGCGACCTTACGTCGATATCCCGGGGCCGGACGACGGCGCTAGTCGTGGTGCTGTTCGGGGCAGTCCTCGGAGTGGCCGGTTTCGCGGCCCTCCCGGGCGAGGAGAATCGGATCGAGGCGATGGCCCCGGCGACCACCGATTCGACCAGCACCACCACGACTGTGGCGCCGACTACGACTACGGCGGCGGCCCCTACTACCACCACGCTCCCGGAGCGGGCCCCGGGAACCGTCCCGGGCTGGACGGTGGGTAGTCCGTGGGGTTCCACCGCCGGACTGACGATGTTCCGGGGTAATCCCACCCGGACTTTCTACGGAAGCGGCCCGCTACCGCCCCACCCCCGGCTGCTCTGGACCTACCCCGTCGATGGAACGTTGTGTGGTTCGTCATCGGTGGCGGGCGTTGCCAGCACCTGGTGCGGAAGCGGCTGGACCGGCCAGCCGGTGGTCTGGGAGAGACCCGATGGGGTAACCGAGGTCATCTTCGGGGCATATGACAAGGCTGTCCACTTCCTGGATGCGATGACCGGAGAGGAGCTGCGGCCCTCGTTCCGGGTGGGCGACATCATCAAGGGATCGGTCACGCTCGATCCCGATGGCTATCCGTTGCTCTACTTCGGCTCACGCGACAACCGGCTTCGGGTGGTGGCGCTGGACCGCTCCGAACCCACCGAGTTGTGGGGCCTGGAAGCCACCGCCGTGGATGGTATGTGGAATGACGACTGGGATGGCAACCCGGTGATCGTGGATGACGTCATGTACGAGGGCGGCGAGAACTCCTGGTTCTTCGCCGTGAAGCTGAACCGGGGCTACGGTGCTGATGGCCTGGTGACCGTCGCTCCCCAAGTCGTGTTCCAGACTCCCGGGTGGACTCCAGAACTGCTGGCGTCGGTGGGGCGCAACGTCTCGATCGAAAGCTCGGTGATGGTCCACGGCACGACCGCATACTTCGCCAACTCGGGGGGCCGGGTGGCGGGCTTTGACGTGTCGGCCGTGGAGTCCGGCGCCGCCCCCCTGGTGTTCGACTACTGGGTGGGCGACGATACCGACGCCACCCTGGTCTCTGACCGCGAGGGCCACATCTACGTCGCCATCGAAGAGGAGC
>DATHSX010000115.1:0-19775 GCA_035463935.1 Acidimicrobiia bacterium
GACGGCCGACAGCCCTGAGCTGGCGGAAACGCTAGCGGATGTCACGCGCCGCGAACCGGGCTCGACGTTTGTACTGGTGGTGCCGGCCACTGCGCCCGAGCACGGCGGAACGTGGACCGAAGGGGAAACGCAGAGACTGGCTGCCGCCGCCGGTGAGCGGGCCCGCAGCTTCCTTCGGCTGCACGGCGTTGAACTGGCCGCGGTCCTGGTGGGGGACCGTAACCCGATCAATGCCGCCGGCGACGAATGGAACGATCGTCCCGAATACGACGGCGTGATCCTTTCGACCCTGCCGGTGGGCGTGTCGCGCTGGCTCCGGATGGACGCCTACAACCAGCTGGTCAAGCGGATGACGATTCCCGTGAGGCACGTGGTCGCCCAGCCCCGGTCCTGACCCTGGCCGTCGCCCATCCAGGATGGTCTCGTCCGATCCACGCCAGAATGGACCCAACATGACCTCCCCCGTCCTCTCCGACTCGCGCCTGGCCAACGTGGGAGCCCGGGCGATCGCGGACGCCTACGCGTCGTTCGATGACCGCTTCCGGATCGTGACCCGGCGGGCCCGGATCCGCTTCCAGGAACGGGACTGGAAAGGAATGGCGGCCGATGCCCGGCAGCGCTTCGATATCTACGGGCGGGCGGTGTCCGAGGCGGTGAAGCACACGACCCGTCTGATGGGGGACAGGCGGGAGGAAAAGCGGGTGTGGACGGCGATGAAGGCGGTCTATTCGGGCCTCATCCAAGAACGCGACGACTGGGAGCTGGCGGAAAGCTTCTTCAACTCCGTCACCCGCAAGATCTTTACGACCGTGGGGGTGGATCCGAACATCGAGTTCGTCGACACTGACTTCGACCTTCCTCCGCATGAAGCCCGTCGCCCGGTGTACCGCTCGTACAACGATCCGGGCGACATCGCCGATCTGATCAAAGAAGTCCTGGAGGCAGCCGGTCTGGGCGTGCCCTTTCGTTCGCTGCAAGCCGATTGCGCCGCCGCCGCTACCCTGATCGGAGAGCAGCTGCGACGAATCGGCGCCCTGCGCGTGGTCGATCGGGCAGAGGTAGTGGACGCGGTCTTCTTTCGGGGAAAGGCGGCCTATCTCGTGGGCCGCCTATACAGCGGCTCGCACGTGGTTCCCATGGTTCTCGCTCTGCTCCACCCCGAACAGGGAGTGGTATTGGACGCGGTGATGTTGACCGAGAACCAGGTGTCGATCCTCTTTTCGTTTGCCCGGTCGTACTTCCATCTCGACATCGATCGGCCGTACGACCTGGTGCGTTTCCTGCGTTCGCTGATGCCTCGCAAACGACTGTCGGAGCTCTACATCGCGATCGGTCAGCACAAACACGGCAAAACCGCCCTCTACCGGGAACTGCTCGAGCACCTCGCCTCCAGCGGCGAGATGTTCGGCGTCGCCCGGGGGACCCGGGGACTGGTGATGGTGGTGTTCACGCTCCCCGGCTTCGACGTGGTTCTCAAGGTGATCAAGGACCGGTTCCCGAGTCCGAAGCGCACCACCCGCAGCGAGGTGCGCGACCGTTACCGGCTGGTGTTCCAGGGGGATCGGGCGGGGCGGCTGGTCGACGCCCAGGAGTTCGAGTATCTGCAATTCGACTCGACCCGCTTCTCCGACGAGTTGCTCGAGCTTCTCGCAACGGATTGCAGTCGCTCGTTCGATCGGAGCGACGGACGGGTGGTGATCAAACACGCCTATATCGAGCGGCGGGTGATTCCCCTCGACATCTACCTCCGCGACGCTGATCCCGACCTGGCTTCCAGCGCCATCATCGACTACGGGACGGCCATCAAGGACCTGGCGGTAGCCGGGATCTTCCCCGGTGACCTGCTGCTCAAGAACTTCGGGGTTACCCGCCACGGTCGGGTCGTCTTCTACGACTACGACGAGATCACGACGATCGAACGGTGTGTCTTCCGGGAGATTCCGGAAAGCGAGGAGGACTACGAGGATTGGCTGGCAGTCGGGCCGGATGACATCTTCCCGGAGGAATTCCCCCGGTTTCTGGGGATTGAAGGCGACCTGCGGGAGGCCTTCATGGGCAAGCACTCCGACCTATACACGGCGCGGTGGTGGCGGGACACCCAGCGCCGGGTGGCGGCCGGGGAGGTGATCGACATCTTCCCCTACGAGGACCGCATCCGCCTCCATCCGTGATCGATCCGCCTTCTGCCTCGCGACCGATCGATGAGGTGATGGCGATCGATGAGGTAATTGGCCCGCTGGTGGAGGCATTGACGTTGCACGGCCGGGCCGTACTGGTCGCCCCACCCGGCTCCGGCAAGACCACGGTGGTTCCGCTCCGGCTCCTGGGAGTGATCCCGGAGATGATGAAGATCGTCATGCTCGAACCCCGCCGGCTGGCTACGCGGGCCGCCGCCCGGCGCATGGCGGACCTGATGGGCGAAGCTGTGGGCGGGACGGTCGGGTACGTGACTCGGGACGAGCGCAGGGTGGGGGAGCAAACGCGGATCGAGGTGGTCACCGAAGGAGTGCTGACCAGACGCCTGCAGCGGGATCCTTCGCTGGCAGGCACGGGGCTGCTGATCTTCGACGAATTCCACGAGCGCAACTTGCAGAGCGACCTTGGGCTCGCTCTGGCGCTCGACGCCAGCGGCCATCTCCGCCCCGATCTCCGGTTGATGGTGATGTCGGCGACCCTCGACACCGGCCCGCTGGCCGGGCTGCTCGGAGCCCCGGTGATCACCGGCGGGGCTCTCGTCCACCCCGTGGAAATCCGCTGGG
The DNA here is from genome assembly GCA_035463935.1 of Acidimicrobiia bacterium. Lineage (GTDB taxonomy): Bacteria > Actinomycetota > Acidimicrobiia > Spongiisociales > ZC4RG35 > DATEEG01. The sequence continues at coordinate 2,760 of DATHSX010000115.1, forward strand.
TGCCACCCTCGCCCCGCCTGGGCTCCGCCGAACACGTTGCCGCCGTCGTGCGGCGTGCCATGAAAGACCCCGGGGACCTCCTGGTCTTCCTGCCCGGCATGGCCGAGATGCAACGGGTGCGGAGCCTGCTCGGGGGCCTGGCCGCCGAAGTGCATCTCCTGCACGGCAGCCTCCCACCGGAGGCGCAGGATGCCGCCCTCCTCCCGTCGGGCCGGCGGAAGGTAGTGCTCGCCACCGATATCGCCGAAACCAGCTTGACGGTAGAGGGGGTCGGAGTGGTGATCGACTCCGGCCTGGCCCGCGCTCCGCGCTTCGATCCCCACACCGGGATGACCCGGCTGCGAACGATCCCGATCTCCAAAGCCTCGGCTACCCAGCGGGCCGGAAGGGCCGGACGGACCGGGCCCGGGATCGCCTACCGCCTGTGGTCCCAGCTCGAACACGGGACCAGAAGGTCCCAGATCGATCCCGAGATCACCCAGGTCGATCTGGCCGGTCTGGCCCTGGAACTGGCCGCCTGGGGGGTGGGGGATCCATCCGGGGTCGCCTTTCTCGATCCGCCGCCTGACCGCGCTCTGGCCGAGGGTCGGAAGCTCTTGCGGATGCTCGGAGCCATCGACGACGGGGGACGTCTCACCGTCATCGGCCGGGAGATGCTCAATCTCCCGCTCCACCCCCGGCTCGCCCGGATGGTGGCGGCCAGCGCCGACGCCGACCGCTGGCTGGCGTGCGTCCTGGCCACGGTGGTCGACGAGCGAGATCCGCTCCGCGCCGGGTCCGACCCGCGGGAGGCGGACCGGGTGCCGGCCGATCTGGCCTTGCGGCTCGAGATGATCGCCGGGCACGGCCCAGGAATCGACCGGCTCCGGCGGCGCGCCCGGGATCTCGGCCGCAGAAGTGGAATCGGCCCGGGGCCGCTCGATCCTGGACGAGCCGGTCGGGTGCTCGCCCTGGCCTACCCCGATCGTCTGGCCATCCGCCGTGGTGGTCCTGGCCGATTCCAGCTCCGCACCGGCAACACCGCCTACTTGCCGGCAACCGACTCGCTGGCCACCGAGGCCTTTCTGATTGCGGCCGATCTGGACGGCAGAAGGAAGGATGCCAGGATCCGGCTGGCGGCTGGCCTCCACCCGACTGAGGTGGCGGAGTTGTTCGCCGGTGAGGTTGTCGTACGGACCGCCCTGGTTTGGCAGGGCGACCGGTTGGTGGAGAGGGTCGAAAGGCGCCTAGGCGGGCTGGCGCTCGATGTCATCGAACGTCGCCCTGATCCCGGCCCGGCGGTAGCCGCCGAGTTGACGGCGCACATCCGCAAACGGGGATGGACGTCGCTCGATCCGGACGACCAGACCAGGGCGGTCCGAGAAAGGGTGGGATTCGTCCGTCGCCACCTCGATCCATCGTGGCCGGACTGGTCGGAGCAGGCCTTGATGGTCAATCTCGAGGAATGGCTGCGACCTCAGCTTCACACCGCCCGGGGTCTCGACGAGCTGGCGCCGGCCAAGGCGCTCTTGGTCCCCCAGGGTCGGGGCAAACTCGACGAGCTCGCTCCCGCCCATGTCAGTCTGCCGCGGGGACGGCGGGCGCCCGTGTCGTATGGCGGGGAGGTGCCCCGGATCGCGGTTAGGGCCCAGGACCTGTACGGGCTCGATCGTCACCCCAGCATCGGCGGCCGGCCCGTTGTGATCGAGATCCTCTCGCCTGCCAACCGGCCCATTCAGGTCACCTCGGATCTGCCCGGCTTCTGGCGGGGGAGCTGGGCACATGTGCGCCGAGAGATGCAGGCCCGCTATCCCAAGCACTCCTGGCCCGAGCGACCATTCTTGTGACACTTCCCCGGGCTATATCGCCGTAACCGTCACGAGAACGGTTAGATGAGGCCAGAGATGGCCACTTCCAAGGTCGCCGACACGGTCCGGATGCTCGTCGACAACGTGAGTCAGGTAATCGTGGGCAAGCGTTCTCAGATCGAACTGGTTGCGGTGGCCTCCCTGTGTGGCGGCCACGTGCTCATCGACGACGTTCCCGGCACTGGCAAGACGATGATGGCGCGTAGCTTCGCAACCTCCCTCGGGATGGGATTCCGCCGCCTGCAATGCACGCCTGATCTGCTGCCGAGCGACATCACGGGGGTGCGGGTCTTCGACCCGGCCGGCGCCAGCTTTCGTTTCGAGCCGGGCCCGGTCTTTACCAACGTGCTCCTGGCCGATGAGATCAACCGGGCCACCCCTCGCAGCCAGTCGGCGTTGCTGGAGGCGATGGCCGAAAGACAGGTGACGGTTGACGGCGAGACCCGCACCCTCCCGGAGCCCTTCTTGGTGATCGCCACGCAGAATCCGGTCGAATTCGAGGGAACCTTTCCGCTGCCCGAGGCCCAGCTCGATCGCTTTCTCATGTCGTTATCGCTCGGCTATCCGGAACCTGCCGAGGAGCGGGCCCTGCTGAGCATGATCGGCCGTCACCACCCCGTGGATCAGGTGCAGCCGTTGTTGGAGGCGGCAATGTGGGTGGACCTGGCGGATGATGCGGCCTCCACGTATCTCGACCGGTCGGTCGAGGAGTATCTCGTGGCGGTGGTAGGCGCCACCCGGCGCCATCCGGCAGTCGAGTTGGGGGCGAGCCCGCGAGCCACCATCGCCCTCGGTGCCGCCGCCCGCGCGCTGGCCGCCGTCCGGGGCCGGGACTTCGTCAAGCCCGACGACGTGAAAGCGCTGGCGGGGCCGATCCTGGGCCACCGGCTGGTGCTATCCCCGGAAGGAAGGCTGCGGGGGATGCGGTCGGCGGGGGTGCTCTCCGACATCCTCGAGTCGGTTCCGGTAGGAGCCGAGCCGTGACCGATCCGGCATGACCGTGCGGGTCGCGGCGGTGGTGCTGGCGGTGCTGGCCGTCGCCTACGCCGTCGGCTCGCTGCTGGTGGTGGCCGTCTTCCTTGGCCTCATCATGGTTGGAGCGCGGATTCTTCCCCGGCGGGCACTCGCCCGGCTGGAGGTCGAGCGCCGGCACGCTCCCCGTTTGTTTCACGGGGAGTCGGCCGACGTCGAGATCCGGTTGAGCAACCGCAGCCGGATCGGGCTCGCCTGGGTGTGGATCAGCGACTCGGTCCCCTTTGACCTCTCCCCCCGGTCGTTGCGATGGGCGACCACCCTGGCGCCGGGGGAGGCGCGCTCCCACCGCTTTTCGCTAACCGGGTCCCGGCGGGGGGTCTACCGGCTGGGCCCGGCCACCCTGGTCACAGGCGACCTCTTCGGCCTGCACCCGGCGCAGCGATCCGACACGGGCACCGGGCGCCTGGTGGTCTATCCCCGAATCGTGCCGCTCCACCGGCTGGGACTCCCGGCCCAGGCGCCTTTTCCCGAGCTGCGCACGACCAGGGCCTTGTACGAGGATCCCTACCGGACGGTGGGGATTCGCCCCTATGCAGCGGGCGACTCCGCCCGCCGGATCCATTGGGCGGCTTCGGCCCATCAGGGTTCGCTGGCGGTACGCAAGCTACAGCACGGGATCGGGCGTGACACGATGGTCCTGCTCGATCTGAGCCGCAACGGGCTGGGCACCTCCAGATCGGCGGCGGTCGAGCTGGCGGTGACCGCGGCCGCTTCGGTAATCCATCACATCATCAACGTGGAGCGGCTGCGGGCGGGGCTGCGCCTGCCGGAGGTCAGCCTTTCCCCGGACGGTGACCAGCCCCACCTGATGGCGATGCTGGAGGTGCTGGCCGGGGCCACCACCTCGAGCGGGATGGGCGACCTGGACGACCCGGTTGGGCTGCCCTACGGGGCGAGCCTCGTCGTGATCGTCGGCCGCCTCGATGCGCGATGGGCCGCGTCGCTGGTGAGCCTGCGCAGGAGGGGCTGGCAGCCCTCGGTGCTCTGGATCGGGGACACGGAGCCGGTCGCACCTCTGGGGATCCCGGTGCGACGGGTCGTCGCCGACCGCGAGCTGGCCCACGCCCTGGAGGCCATGAAGTGAGCCCTTTGGCGCCTCCCGCCGTTGCCGTCATGGCGGCGTGCGCCGCCTGGACGGCGGGGCTGGCGATCGCTCCTGCCTCCCGTCTCTATCTGGCGGCCGTGGCCGCGGCGGTGGTGCTGACGGCGGAGGGGTTCCGGAGGCTCGACGTGGAGAGATCGCGGTTGATGGCGGCAGGGGAGCTCGTCTGCGTCCTGGCGATTCCCCTGATCGGATTGGCCCTGTTGGGTTCTGGCCCAGATCAGGGGATCTTGTTGAGCGGGCTGGTCGTGGCGTTCGCCGGCTGGCTGCTTGCTTCGGTGACATTGACCGATCTAGCGGCCGTGACCGAGCCCACCGACCTGGTGGAAGGGATCAGCGGAGCACCGGGGCGTCTCGCCGGACGCTTTCTCCTCCTCGGCGTCATCTGTTCGTTACCTCTGTTGGCCGGACACGGCGGTCTGGTCCCGGTCGGCCGGCCCCGCCCCGCGGTCCCGGGGCTGGTGCTGCCCTACCTGGTCTATTGGGGCGTCGGTCTTGGCGGTCTGGCCGCTATTCAGCGGGCTCGCTATCTGGCCCGCTGGCGGCGGGACCAGGCCGAAGTCGATGCTGAGGTCCGTCCCCGGTGGGCGCGGGCCACCGCCACCTGGCTGCTGGTGGGCGCCGGGTTGGCCGCTCTGCTGTGGTGGCCGGAGCGGGCCGTGCTGGACCTGGCCCACCGGCTCAGTGCAGCGATGGTAGGGACGGCGGGTTCGCTTCTCGGTCGCCTGCTGGCCCCCGGTGATCAGATCGAAAGTCGGCCGGCCGCCGGGTCGGATCCGATGGCGGCCGAGCCCGACCGTCCGCTGAACCCATTCACGCCACCGGGCGAGTGGTTCGACCTGTTGTTGCTGGTCGGCGCCGGATTGGTGTTCGCGTCGGCCTATCTGATCTTCGCCCGGCGGCGCCTTCATCCCGCCGAGTGGCCGCGGAGGGCGGCGGTCGCCGGCCGGTTGCTCCGAACGCTGCTCATGATGCTTTGGAGAGTCCTCATCGATTTGGCCAGGGCGCTGCGATCCATCCTCACGCCGGTCCGGATCGCGGCCACCGGCCCGGCTGGTCGGCCGATCCGCCAACAGGTGCGACGGTGGCATCCCGAGGATCCGATCCGCCGCCGGATTGCCGCCGATTACCGGCTCGTGCTGGAGGGGGTGGGGGTACGTTGGGGCCCCCGACCGGCGGCCGAGACCCCGGAGGAATTGGCGCGGAGGGTGGCTGCCGACCTCTCCCTGGCACCGGCCATCCAAGACCTCACCGACGTCTACGAACGGGCCCGGTTCAGCAGGCAGCCGATGAACTCCGGCGACGCCGCGCTGGCTCGCCGCGCTCGTCTGGCGGTAACCGAACACTGGCAGTCAGCGCCGGGGCGGGAACGTCAGGTCCTGGCCCCACCCGGGATGTCTCCGAGCGAACCGAGCACACCGCGGAGACCGCCGCCCTGACCTCCCGGATGGCGACGGGCAGCTGACTCCGCCACGCTAGCTTCACGGTCTCGCCCCAGAAGGAGAGGGATTGGGTAGCTATCCGGCTGAATACGAAGTTGACGCGGTGATCACCGATGGCGAGGTGGTGCAGGTCCGTCCGATCCGGCCCGATGACGCCGAAGGCCTGATCCGGTTTTTCTCGAGCATGGGGCCAGAGAGCCGCTACTTCCGCTTCTTCCAGATCAAACAAACCCTGGAGCCGGCGGAGGCCGAGTATTTCAGCACCGTCGACTATCGAAACCGGATGGCGCTGGTGGCGCTCGACGACAACGAGATCATCGCCGTGGCCCGGTATGACCGCCTTCCCGACGAGCCGACCGTGGCGGAGGTGGCCTTCATGGTCGCCGACCGCCACCAAGGAAAAGGGCTGGCCTCAGAGTTGCTCGCCCTGCTCACCAGCTACGCCCGCCAGTCGGGGGTGACCTCGTTTCGGGCCTTCGTGCTCCCGGAGAACGTCCAGATGATGAGGGTATTCCGAAACTCCGGATACGCCCTCAGCCGGACCCTCGAGGACGGGGTCTACACCGTCAACTTCCCGGTCGATCAATCCCACGACTCGCGGCTGGCCGAAGACATGCGGGAGAAGCGGGCGGTGGCGGCTTCCCTGCTTCCGATCTTCTTTCCCCGGTCGGTCGCGGTGATAGGCGCCTCCACCACTCCCGGATCGATCGGTTACCGGCTGTTCGCGAATCTGCTCCACACCGGTTTCACCGGTCCGCTGTTTCCGGTCAATCGCACCGCCGGGGTGGTGCAATCGGTGCGGGCCTATCACAGCGTTCTCGAGATTCCTGATCCGGTCGACCTGGCGTTCATATCGGTTCCGGTCACCGCAGTCCTCGAGGTGGTCAGAGAATGCGCCGAGAAGGGAGTTCGGGGCCTCTGCATCATCACGGCCGGGTACTCGGAGACCGGAGAAGCGGGGGCGCGGCTGGAGGCGGAACTGCTGGCGGCGGTCCGGGCCTCGGGGATGCGGATGGTGGGTCCCAACTGCATGGGCCTGCTCAACACCGCCAGTTCCGTGAGCCTCAACGGCACCTTCGCCCCGTTCTATCCCCCGGCAGGCAACATCGCCATGTCCTCACAGTCGGGCGCCCTGGGCATCGCCATCCTTGACTACGCCGTCCAGGCCAACATTGGAATCAGCCAGTTCGTCTCGGTGGGCAACAAGACCGATGTGTCGGGGAACGACCTTCTCCTGGCCTGGGAAGACGACCCCGCCACGGACGTGATCCTCCTCTACCTCGAGTCTTTCGGCAACCCCCGCAAGTTCTCGCGGATCGCCCGGCGTATCGGGATGAAGAAGCCGATCGTGGCAGTCAAGTCGGGACGGAGCGCGGCCGGTAGCCGGGCGGCCACCAGCCATACCGGTGCTCTGGCCAGTTCCGACGTGGCCGTCGATGCCCTCTTTGATCAGGCCGGCGTGATTCGAACCGACACCATCGAGGAGATGTTCGCCGTGGCCTCGCTTCTCGCCAACCAGCCCCTGCCTCGGGGTCGTCGGGTGGGGATCGTCACCAACGCCGGCGGTCCCGGGATCCTCGCCGCTGACGCCCTCGAGGCGGCCGGCTTGGTCCTTCCCGAACTGTCGGCCGACACCAGGGCCCGTCTGGCCGCCCTGCTCCCGGCGGAGGCCTCGACCCGCAATCCCGTCGACACCATCGCCTCGGGCGGCCCCAAGGAGTATGCCCACTGCATGTCAACCCTCCTCGACTCGGATGAAGTCGACGCCGTGATGCTCATCTACGTGCCCACGACGCTGGAGGGAGCGGCCGAGGTGGCGGCGGCGATTCGCGCCACCACCGCCTCCCGCCCGGAAGGAGAGGTGCCGGTCCTCGCGGTCTTCATGCAACAGGGGTCCTCGTCGCTGCTGGCGGAGGAAGGCCGCACTATCCCCACGTTCCGATTTCCTGAAGCGGCGGCCCTGGCTCTGTCCAAGGCGGTACGGCACAGCGAGTGGCGCGCTCGTGATCCGGGAGTCGAGCGCTCGTTTGCGGATCTGGACACCGCCCGGATTCGCGGGGTTGTCACCTCGGCGCTGGAGCGGATGAATGCCGAGGGAGGATGGTTGGGACCCGACGAGGTGGGGGAGGTGCTGGCGGCGGCAGGACTGCCCCTGCCCGGCGCCACGGTGGTGTTCGACGAGGACGGCGCGGTGAAGGCGGCGGCTTTGCTCGGCGGTCCGGTGGCGCTGAAGGTGGTTGCCCCGTCGGCGGTCCACAAGTCCGATGTGGGCGGCGTATTGCTCAATCTGGAAGGGGAAGAGGCGGTCCGCAAGGGTTTCCAACAGGTGTGGGCGGCGGTGTCCGATCCCCAAGGCGTCCAGGTTCAGGAGATGATCAGCGGTGGCCATGAGGTGCTGATCGGGATGACCGAAGACTCGAACTTCGGGCCATTGATCGTCTTCGGGATGGGTGGGGTTTTGGTCGAGTTGCTAGGCGATGTCGCCTTCCGGATCCATCCGCTCACGGATGCCGATGCCCGGGCGATGGTCCTCTCCATCCGGACCTCTCGTCTATTACAGGGTTACCGCAACCTGCCGCTGGGCGATGTGGAGGCGCTCGAGGAGGCGCTGTTGCGAGTGTCGGCCCTGATCACCGCCCTGCCCGAGATGATCGAACTCGACCTTAACCCGGTGAAGGTGTTGCCTCCCGGGCAAGGGGTGCGGCCGGTCGATGCCCGGATCAGGGTGGCGCCGCTTCCCCCCGAACGGGCGCCCGAACTGGCGGACCTGCCGGCCGCCCGGCGCCGGCGCATCTATTCGTAGCGCACGACCCGGCAAGGGTGCAACCGAATACCTAGTCATCGCCACCCGCCCACGCCCCTGGGTGGCGAGCAATAGGAAGGTGGGTCGTTAGCCTCCCGCCGATGACTTCGCTCGTGGACTACTCCGTGGAAGGGGCGGTGGGGCTGGTACGTCTCAACCGTCCTCCGGTGAATGCGCTCTCTGCCGAACTCTCCGCGGATCTGCTTTCCGCCTTCCAGGCGGCGGCGGACCCCGAGATTCGGGCGGTGGTGATCACCGGCCAGCCCCACTTCGCCGCCGGGGCCGACATCAAGGGGTTCCAGGCGGCCTATGACGCGGGCAGCGAGGAGCGGTTGGCGAGTTCTCTCGTCGAGGCCGTGGGGGCGCTGGAGGCCCTGGAGAAGCCGACCATCGCCGCGATCCACGGCTACGCGTTGGGTGGGGGGTTGGAGCTGGCGATGGGTGCCGACTTCCGCTTTCTCGCCGACGATGCCCGGGTGGGCCAGCCCGAGATCCTGCTTGGCCTGATTCCCGGTGCCGGCGGTACCCAGCGGCTGCCTCGCTTGGTGGGCTTTCAGAAGGCGAAGGAGCTGGTCTTCTCCGGACGTCAGGTGGATGCCACCGAGGCCCTGGCCATCGGGCTGGCCGATCGTGTCTTCCCCGCCGACCGGGTGCTCGTCGAGGCTCTCGCTGCTGCCGCCGAGCTGGCCGCCGGGCCGACCCGGGCGATCACCGCCGCCAAGCGGGCTCTGGCCCGAGGCTGGGGGCGGCCCCTCGCCGAGGGGATGGCGGCCGAGTCCGAGGAGTTCCACGGGGCATTCTGGAGTGAGGATGCCAGGGAGGGGGTGGCGGCCTTCATCGAGAAACGAAAACCGGGTTTCTCGGGCCGTTAGCCGCCCTCATTCTCGAGCAGTCGCTTGAGGCGCATGAGGTTGGCCCGCCAGATCCAGGCGAAGAGCGGCCGGGCCAGCACCGCTCCGACCGGGCCTCCGAACTGCCAGGGGAACTCCAGCTGCTCACTCCACGTGAAGCGGGTAGCGCCGCCCACCGCCGCCAGGGTGAACTCGCCGGTGCCTTTGACCAGGCCCCTATGCACCACGGCGATCCGTTGCAGCGGCTCCCAACCGGTGACCACCATGACGTCGCTGGTCCGCAGCGGTCCCACCCGGGTGGCGACTCTCATGATGGTTCCCGGGCCCGAGCGCTGCTCACCGTCGAAGAGGATCGACTCCACGTCGCCCATCCATTGCCCGTGCCCGGCGAGGTCGGCCGCCGCCTCCCACACCCTGGCCAGGCTGGCCTTGATGTCGATCCAGACTGTCACAGCCGGCATGCGAGAATTGTGCCGTGCTCTACGCCGATCATGCCGCCACCACCCCGCTCCGGCCTGCTGTGGCCGAGGTTATGAGCCCTTTCCTCGGTGCTCGTTTTGGCAACTCCTCCGGCGCCCATGAGATCTCCCGGCGAGCCAAGAATGCCCTGGAGGAGGCCCGGGAGCAGGCGGCGTCGATCATCGGGGCGCGGCCCCACGAGATCGTTTTCACCGGGGGGGGTACGGAATCCGACAACCTGGCCATCAAAGGGGCCGCCCTGGCGGGGCGCGGGAGGCGGGGGGTGGTAACCGTCGCCACCGAGCACGAGGCGGTGTTGGAGAGCACCCGTTTCATCGAGCGTCTCGGTATGCCGTCCCGCATCATTGGCGTTGACCATCTGGGCCTCGTTGATCCTGAACAGCTGGCGGGGGCGGTGAACGGCGCAACGGCGGTGGTGTCGGTGATGGCCGCCAACAATGAGACCGGGGTCCTCCAGCCGCTTGCTGAGATCGTGACCAGTGTCAAACGATCCCAGCCGGAAGCCCTCTTTCACACCGACGCGGTGCAAGCCTTATCCGCGCTCGAGATCGACGTCAACGCCTGGGGAGTCGACCTCCTCTCGCTCGCAGCTCACAAGTTCGGGGGGCCCCAGGGCGTGGGGCTGCTCTATGTCCGCTCCGGCGTCACGCTGGAACCGGTGGTTCACGGCGGTGGCCAGGAACTCGGCCGACGCAGCGGCACCCACAACGTGGCCGGCGCAGTGGGCATGGCCTTGGCCATGGAGATCGCCGCCGCCGATCGGGTGCGCTTTCGAAATACCGTGACCGAAAGCCGCCGCCGGTTCGAGGCGAAACTCTCCGATCGGGCGGAGCGGACGGTTCCCGAGGACCTGACCCTTCCTCAGCACAGCCATGTCCGGTTGCCTGTCCGCAACGAGACCATGCTCGTTCGTCTCGACCGGCTGGGCCTGGCCGCCTCGGCGGGTTCAGCTTGCCAGTCGGGAGCAGCCACCATTTCCCATGTTCTGTCGGCCATGGGGCTCAGCCCCGAGCAGGCCAGACACTCATTGCGCTTCACCTTCGGCTGGAACTCCACCCCCGAAGAGGGTGAGGGAGCGGCCGAGCTAGTGCTGGAGGCTTTGGAAGCCGCATGAGAGTCATGGTGGCTATGTCGGGTGGGGTCGATTCGTCGGTGGCGGCCGCCCTGACGAAGGCAGCCGGTCACGACGTGATCGGTGTCACCCTCAAGCTCTGGAGGGGGCCGAACGGCGAACCGCCCAGCACTGGGTGCTGCACCGTGGGAGACGCCGAAGATGCTCGCCGGGTGGCCGCCCAGCTCGACATTCCCTATTACGTCTTGGACTACACCGATCTTTTCCACTCCGGTGTCGTCGATCGTTTCGTCGATGACTACGTCGCCGGCCGGACCCCCAACCCGTGCGTGGAGTGCAACCGGACGGTGAAGTTCTCCCGGCTCCTCGATCAAGCGGGCGAACTGGGCTGCGATCTGCTCGTCACCGGCCACTACGCCCGGATCACCGAAACCGGCGGCAGGCATCACCTGCATAGAGCGAAGGACCGCCACAAGGATCAGTCGTACGTGCTGTCGATGCTCACCCAGCGCGAGCTGGCCCGGGTGCGGCTCCCGGTCGGTGAGCTGACCAAGGAGGAAACCCGGGCCGTCGCCGCCGGGCTCGGGCTCCGCACCGCCACCAAACCCGACAGCCAGGACATTTGCTTCGTGGGACGGGAGGGCTACCGCAGCTTCATCCACCGGCAGCGGCCCGAGGCCACCATGCCCGGGGTCATTGTCGACACCGATGGCAACGTCCTGGGAACCCACCAGGGCATTGCCGGTTTCACCATCGGCCAGCGCCGCGGGATCGGAGTTGCAGTCGGCGAACGCCGCTATGTGACCGAGATCCGCCCGGGTTCGGGCCAGGTGGTCGTGGGCGATCGCCGGGCCCTGGAGGTGGAGGGTGTCACGTTGACCCGAGCGACGTGGGTCGATCGGGCGCCGGCTCCAGGGGCCGCCGTGGACGTGCAATACCGGGCCCACGGCGAGGCGGTGCCGGCCTCCTGGGACGAAGACCGCCTCGACTTCGTCCACCCCCAACTGGCCGTATCCCCCGGCCAGACCGCGGCGTTATATCGGGACGACGAGGTCGTGGGGAGCGGGGTTATTTCCGGCGTTCGCCTGGGTGTGGGCGTCGGTTAGGACCCCGGCATGTCCGCAACCGGCCAGCAGGTGGAAGAGCGGATCGAGGCGCTTCGTCAAATGCTTCGCTACCACGGCTACCGGTACCACGTGCTCGATGACCCCGAGGTCTCCGACGCTCAATACGACGCCATGTTGCGCGAACTGCTCGCCCTCGAGGAGGCGAATCCGCTCCTCATCACTCCCGACTCGCCAAGCCAGCGGGTGGGAGGGCCGATAGGGGACTTGTTTGCCCCCGTGAAGCACCTCCGACCTCTCTTCTCGCTTGACAACGTGGAGACCGTCCTTGAGCTCGACGCCTGGGAGCAGCGGATGACCCGTCAGCTGGGCCGCGTGCCCGCGGCGTACACCTGTGAACTCAAGATCGATGGGCTGGCTGTGGTCATCACCTACGAGGACGGTCTCCTGGTCAGGGGCGCCACCCGGGGGGACGGTGCCACCGGTGAAGACATCACCGCCAACCTGCGCACCATCAAGGCTTTGCCCCTGCGCCTCCTGGGAGCTCCGCCCGGCTTGCTGGAGGTGCGGGGTGAGGTCTACATGCCGTATCAAGCCTTCGAGGAGCTCAACCGCCGCCAAACCGAGGCCGGGCTCCGCATCTTTGCCAACCCCCGCAATGCCGCCGCCGGATCCGTGCGACAGAAGGATCCCGGGGTCACCGCCGGGCGGGACCTGCAGGTCTGGATCTACCAGGTGGGGATCATCGAGGATGGTCGCCGGTTGGGGCGGCACTCCGAGCAAATGGAGTACCTGCGGGAGCTGGGACTTCGGGTCAATCCCGACTCCGCCCGGCTGGCCGACCTCGCCACTGTCAAGCAGTACATCGCCGCGGCCGAGACGGCTCGGCATGCGAGGGATTACCAGACCGACGGGGTGGTGGTGAAGGTGGACGACCTGGCCGACCAGGCGGAGCTCGGATACACCGCCCACGCTCCTCGCTGGGCGGTGGCGTTCAAGTTCGCGGCCGAGGAGCAGGTAACCCGGCTCAACGACATCCGGATCAACGTCGGCCGGACCGGAGCCGCCACCCCCTTCGCGGTGCTGGAACCGGTTTTTGTGGGAGGGGCCAAGGTCTCGTTTGCCACCCTGCACAACGAAGACGAGCTGCACCGCAAGGATGTCCGGATCGGCGACCAGGTGATCGTCCGACGGGCAGGGGACGTTATCCCCGAGGTGGTAGGGCCGGTCGTCTCGGTCCGCACGGGCGAGGAAACGGAATGGACCATGCCGCCCGACTGCCCCTTCTGCGGCCACCCGATAGTGCGCCCCCCCGGAGAAAAAGTGGCCCGGTGCACGGGCGGGTTCCGCTGTCCCTCCCGGTTGCGGGAATGGCTGTTTCACTTCGCTTCCCGGGGCGGGATGGACATCGAGGGTCTCGGTTACAAGACCATCGATCTCCTGCTCCGCGAGAAGCTGATCGACGACCCGGCCGACATTTTTCTCCTTCGCCCCGATCAGCTGATTGGCTTCGAAGGATGGGGGGAGGTGTCGGTCGGCAATCTGATGAGCGGAATCGAGGCGGCCCGGCACCGGCCGCTGCAGCGGGTGTTGATGGCTCTTGGGATCCGTCACGTGGGCGGCACCGTCGCCCGTTTGCTGGCTCGCCGCTACCGCAGCCTCAAGGCGTTGATGGCCGCTTCGGAAGAAGAGGTCGGCGCCATCGAAGGGGTGGGCCCGATCATCGCTGCCTCGGTACATCAGTGGTCGACCGATCCAGAAAACATCGAACTCGTGGCCAAGCTGGCCGCCGCCGGGGTTGCCCTGGAGGATCAGGCCACCGAGGAGACTCCCGGTGCCGACCTGCTGGCCGGGGTGACCGTCGTGGTCACGGGCACCCTGGAGTCGATGAGCCGCGAACAAGCGGAGGCAGCCGTGGTCGAACGGGGTGGGAAGGCCACCGCAACCGTTTCCAAGAAGACCGCCTATCTGGTGAAGGGTTCAGCTCCGGGAGCAAGCAAGGTTGCCCGGGCTGAAGAGCTGGGGGTTGCGATAATCGACGAGGCGGCGTTTCTGCGGTTGCTGACGGAAGGTCGGGCCGCGGTGGCGTGATCACTGGACCCGGAAGGTCCAGGTGAACTCGCCGGGGCTCGGGAGCCCGGCCAGCGTGTCCCAGACGATGCGAATCACGTGTTCGCCTGGTGCCCACCGATCAAAAACCAGGCTGGTGGCCACCGGTTGCCAGCGGTGAACTCCGGTGGCCTCGACGTAGGTCACCTCCGCCCCCGGCACGGGGAAACCGTCGATGTAAATGTCGGCCCGGTAGCCGACCTGGAGGTCTACCTCGAGCACCGCCTGGGCCAGAGTGGCGTCGTTGGGAAGGGGGTGCAATGCCTCGATGGGAAGGGGGAGCAGAGCCGGCTCGCCGCCGCGACCAAAGGCTACACCCAGGGCGATGGCGGCCATCGTCACCAACGCCAGCGCCAGGTAGATGAACCGGTAGGGAAACCCGGCCCCGGCCTCGGTGCCCTGATCGCGGGACATCCACCCAGGTTAAGTGTTCCTCGATCGGTACCTTCCCTCACTACCGTCCACTCCGCGATGCGAGCCGCCGCGCAGTGAAGGTCAATCCCGTTCTCATCAGCCTGGGGGAGTATCCCATCGGCCGCTTGCAGGAAAAGGCGCGTCAGCTGCGAGCCGGCGGCGTGAGGGTGCTGGACTTCTCGATCGGCGATCCGCTCGAACCAACCGCCGCCTTCATCCGCCAGGCTCTCCAAGAGGCGGTACCGGCGGTCTCGCAGTATCCGACCACGACCGGGCTGCCCGAGTTGCGGCGGACCGTCGCCGACTATGTGGGGCGGCGCTTCGGGGTGGACGTCGATCCCGCTACGCAGGTGATGCCCACCTCCGGGTCCAAGGAAGCGATCTTCTCGAGCGCTCTTGCCTTCGTTGATCGGGACCGGGGCGATGTGGTGGCCTGGCCCACCCCCGGATACCCGATCTATGAGCGGGGCGCCTTGCTGGCTGGAGCGGAGGGCCACCCGGTGCGGCTGGGAGGGGATTTCGTGCTGAGGGCCGGAGACGTGCCCGACGTGGTTTGGCAGCGGGCGAGCCTGCTGTGGACCTGTACCCCTCACAACCCGGCTGGATCGGTCACTCCCCGCGCGGATCTGGCTGACCTGTATGCCCGGGCCCGGGAGAACGACACGCTGCTCTGCTCGGACGAGTGCTACGCCGACCTGTACGACGACGAGCCGCCCGCCTCGGTGCTGGAGGTGGCGGATGCGGGCGCCCGGGGCTGTCTCACCTTTCTGTCCCTTTCCAAGCGCTCGGGGATGACTGGATACCGCTCGGGGGCGATTGTCGGCGATCCGGAGGCAATTGCCCTCCTCAAGAGCCTGCGCAGCTCCACCGGAACAGCTTCCCCCGAATTTGTCCAAGCGGCCGCTATTGCCGCCTGGAGGGATGACGCCCACGTCACCGAGCGGCGCGAGATCTTCCGCCAGAAGCGCGCGATCATGAGCAAGGCGTTCGACTCGCTAGGCATGGCGGTCGTCGCCTCCCGAGCCGGCATCTATCTGTGGGTCGAGGTGGGCGACGACCTGGCGGTGAGCGAGCGATTAGTCGAATGCGGCATCCTGGTCACTCCGGGCCGCGCTTTTGGACCTGGGGGAGAGGGCCATGTCCGGTTGGCCTTGGTGCCCACCCTCGACGAGTGCGATGAAGCGGCCGCGGAGCTGGCGAGATGTCTCGGGAGCTGATCGAGGCCGCCTTCGCCGGCACGGTCAAGCTCGAAGACGCCCGGGAGTCGGTGGAGGAGGCCATCGCCGGCCTGGACGCGGGGACGCTGCGGGTCGCCGAGAAGGTCGACGGCGAATGGCAGGTGAACGGATGGCTCAAAGAGGCGATCCTGCTCTATTTCCGATTGCGTCATATGACCACCTTCGAGGTCGGGCCCTTCGAATTCTGGGACAAGATTCCCCTCAAGAAAGATCTGGCCGCCCAGCAGGTGCGGCTGGTGCCACCCGGCACGATCCGGTATGGGGCTCATTGCGAGCCCGGAGTGGTCGTGATGCCTGGGTACATCAACATCGGTGCCCGGGTGGGATCCGGCACGATGGTCGACACTTGGGCCACCGTCGGGTCGTGTGCCCAGATCGGACGCAACGTCCACCTGTCGGGTGGGGTCGGCATCGGCGGAGTGCTCGAGCCACCGGGGGCGCGGCCCGTGATCATCGAGGACGGTGCGTTCATCGGCAGCCGCTCGATCGTGGTGGAGGGGGCGATCATCGAGGAACGCTCCGTGCTGGGGGCCAACACCGTGATCGCCGCCAACACGCCAGTCATCGATGTCACCGGGCCTGAGCCGATCGAGTACCGGGGCCGGGTGCCGGCGGGGACCGTGGTCGTGCCTGGTACCCGTCCGCGCCAGTTCCCGGCCGGGACTTATCAATTGAGTTGTGCTCTCATCGTGGGACGGCGGACCGAGCAGACGGACGAGAAGATCCGTCTCAATGAGTACCTGCGCGATCTCGGGGTGCAGCTGTGATGGCCCCGGCGGACTCCCTCGATCTCCCGGCAACCCTGGCCTGGCTGGTCGACATCCCCTCCGTCACAGGAGACGAATCACAGATCTGCACCGAGCTGGCCACTCGCCTCTACGAGACCCTCGGTCGGGATGCGGTCGACCGGATCGGTGACTCCCTGATCGCCGGGCGCCGTACTGGCCGGCCCCTGCTGCTGCTGGTGGGACACCTCGACACGGTGCCGTCCCAGGGTCAGCAGCCGGCCCGGATCGTCGATGGGCGCCTGCACGGGCTGGGAGCCGCCGACATGAAGGCCGGTCTCGCCGTGATGGTCCATCTCCTGGAGGATCCCGAGGTCGCGCTGGGTCGCTACGACCCGGTCGGCGTGTTCTACGCCGGCGAGGAAGGGCCTTCGGCAGCTAACCAGTTGGAGGAGGTGTTACAGGCGGCCACCTGGCTTCATCAGGCGGAGTTTGCGGCGGTCCTCGAACCGTCCGACGGGGAACTGCAGGTGGGGTGCAACGGGATTGTCAACGCCCGCGTGGCGTTCGCCGGCAAATCGGCGCATTCGGCCCGTCCCTGGCTCGGTGACAACGCCATCTCCAAGGCGGGGGAATGGCTGGCGACCCTTCACCGGCTTGGTCCCAATCCAGTCGACCTCGGGGGGATGATCTACCGCGAGGTGATCTCGGTCACCCGGGCCTCGGGGGGGATTGCCAACAACATCATTCCGCCCCGGTTCGAGTTGAACCTCAACTTCCGGTTTGCTCCCAACCGCTCGATCGAGGAGGCAGAGGCCTTACTCCGCCGGGCGT
>DATHSX010000116.1:0-2248 GCA_035463935.1 Acidimicrobiia bacterium
CGGTCTTCGTCGTCGCCGATGGGATCGTGTCATTCCTTTTGGCCGGTGCCGCCTGGGCGGCCCATGCTCCCGATTTCATCAGCGGGGGCTATCCGATGTCCTGGCTCTTCGTGGTCGCCTACAACGGGCGACTGCGATGGACCATGCTGGCCTCGGTACTCCTCGGGGCTTACTACGCCTTCCTGCACGGAGCGCTGAATCTGGGCTCGGTCCGCACGGTGGGAAGCATTCAGTACCTGGTCATCGGGCTCATCGCTGGATGGGCGTTCGACACCCTCCGCGAGCGGGAGGAGCTCCGGCTGGCCGCAGAGGAGTCGCTCCGGGCCCAGCAGCAAGCCGCGGCCCGTCAGGAGGAGCGGGCCAGTATGGCCCGCCGGCTGCACGATTCAGTGCTACAGACCCTGCACGTCATCAGGATGGACGCCGACGACCCGGTCCAGGTGCGCTATCTGGCCCGCCGTCAGGAGAGGGAACTCCGGCGAACAATCGACCAGTACCGCTCCCCGCACCGGCACAGCTTCCGGGCGGAGCTGATGGGTGCCAGGGACGAGGTGGAGGATCTATGCCGGATCGAGGTCGACACCGTGATCCGCGATGACGCCGAGCTCAGCCCCCCTCTGGCGGCGGCCGTGGCAGCCGCTCGGGAAGCGATGATCAACGCGGCCAAGCACTCTGGGGCCATTCGCATCCACCTGTACAGCGAGATCAACGACGGCACCGCCCGGGTGAATGTCCGTGACCGTGGACGTGGCCTGGTCGACGGCACCGGCGGCCTGGTCGACGGCACCGGCGGCCTGGTCGACGGGACGGGGGATCAGGCGCTGCTGGCGGACTCGCTGCTGGAGCGCGTGGCAGCCGTGCGGGGCAGCGTGACCATCGAGAGCGCTGCCGGTCGGGGCACCGATGTCACCATCACGGTCCCCTCGCCATGAACGCCGCTGCCCGCCCCGCCCTCTTCGTTGTCGAGGATCACGACATCGTCCGGTTCGGCATCGAACGGCTCCTCGAAGCCCGCTTTCGTCTAGTTGGATCCGCCGACGAGGTGGGCAGCGCCGTCGAGCTGATCCGGGAACGGAACCCTGACGTGGTCCTGCTCGACGTGGCTATCCCCGGTGGCGGCGGCGCCGTCGTCATCGAAGCGGTTCGTCGTACCCACCCCGGAGTGAAGTTCCTGGCGTTCACCGTGTCCACCAGCCGCCACGACGTCGTTCGCCTCATGCGAGCAGGGGCCAGCGGGTACGTCGTCAAGAGCACCGACCGCCAACAACTGGCCGACCTCATTGATCAGGTGCTGGCCGGCGGCCTGCCCATCTCCCCGGAGGTGGCCGGCTACCTGCTCGACATTGACGACGAGAAGCGGGAGGGTGCGGAGTTTGCCCGTCTGACCGAACGCGAACGGGAAGTGGCCACCTATATCGCCCGGGGCTACACCTACCGGGAGGCAGCCGAGACATTGCAGATCAGCGTCAAGACCCTGGAAACCCACCTCCATCACATTTTTGCGAAGCTGGGCGTCCGCAGCCGCCACGAGCTCTCGCAAGTGGCCTATCAGACCGGGTTTGTCCAACCCGGAGGGGAGTCGGCGACCCCTCCCACCGGAATGGTCACCTTCCTACTGACCGAGATCGTGGGATCGGCCCGGCTCTGGGCAAAGAATCCGGCCGCCATGCCCCGCCTTCTCGCTCGACACGACCGCCTCCTGGCCCAAGCCATAACGGCCGGGCAGGGGTGGGTGGTGAAGAGCACCGGCGATGGAATCCTGGGGGTATTCGAGCGAGCCGGTTGGGCGGTCCGGGCCGCCATCGCAGCCCAGGAAGCCATGGCCGACGATGGGTCTGATGAGGCGGGGCACCTAGCAGTGAGGATGGCGATCGTCACCGGGGAAACCGATGAGCACGATGGCGACTACTCCGGACCCGTGCTGAACGAGGCGGCTCGGATGCTGGAGGCCTGCCCCTCGGGGCGAGTTCTCGCGTCAGCGGTGACCAGGGCTGTGGTAGGGGACGCGTTGCCGGAGGGGCGACGGTGGCGCCAGCTGAATCCGAAGGGGCACTCGCCACAAGGCGCCGAGGAGCCACTGTTCGAGCCCATCCGGGTGACGCCCTAAGGGCCATCCCCGATAGCGGGCTCGAAGCGGATTGCGGACACTGGGCCGGTCGCAAGAAAGGAGAAAGATGCGACGCCTGGTCATCCTCATCGCCGTGCTCACCGTGCTGCTGGTCCCCTCGGCCAGCGTGGCCAGTGGTGG
>DATHSX010000117.1:0-4304 GCA_035463935.1 Acidimicrobiia bacterium
GTTTTTCATTCCCCCCAGGCGTCACACCGAAGCCACCCGACAGCGAGGATCCCATGACCAAGATGACCGGAGCACAGGCCCTCATCACCTCTCTCGAGTATGAAGGAGTGGACCTGGTCTTTGGGGTACCCGGGGGGGCCATCCTCCCCGCCTACGACCCGATCCTCGACTCCCCCATCCGCCATGTGCTGGCCCGGCACGAACAAGGCGCCGGTCACATGGCGGAGGGCTACGCCTGGGCCACCGGTCGGGTCGGGGTGTGCATCGCTACTTCGGGCCCCGGCGCCACCAATCTGGTTACGCCTCTGGCCGATGCCCTGATGGACTCGGTCCCATTGGTGGCGATCACCGGTCAAGTACCCACCACGGCCGTAGGCAACGATGCCTTCCAGGAGGCATACACCACCGGGATCACGATGCCGGCGACCAAGCACAACTATTTCGTGACCAACCCGGCTGATATCCCCGACGTGGTCCATGAGGCCTTCCACATCGCCGCGACTGGCCGCCCAGGCCCGGTTCTCGTCGACATACCCAAAGACATTCTCAACCAGTCGATGACCTGGAAGAGCCCCACCACGCTCAACCTTCCCGGGTACAAACCAACGCTGGATGGCCATCCGCGGCGAGTCAAGGAGGCCATAGAACTGATCGCCAAGGCCAGGCGCCCGGTCCTCTATGTGGGGGGAGGCGTCATCAAGGCCGAGGCCTCCGCTCAGCTGCGCCGTTTTGCCGAGGCCACGGGGGTGCCGGTGACCACCACCCTCATGGGGCGGGGTGCGTTCCCCGATAGCCATCCCCTGGCGATGGGCATGCCGGGAATGCACGGCACTTACACCGCCATCACGGCGATCCAGAAGTCCGACCTGTTGATTGCCATCGGAGTCAGGTTCGACGACCGGGTTACCGGCAATCCCCGGTTCTTCGCCCCTCAGGCCAAGGTGATCCATGTCGACGTCGATCCGGCCGAAATCGGCAAGGTCCGGCTGGCCGAGGTGCCCATCGTCGGAGACGCCCGCCGGGTCCTGGAGCAGCTGACCGCCGCCTGGGCCGAGCGCGACACGCCTGACCGGTCGCTTTGGCACGAGACGATCAGACGCTGGCAACAGGACCACCCCCTCCGCTACCAACAGGATGTGGATGGTCCTATCAAGCCGCAGTTCGTGGTCGAAGAGCTTTACCGGCTGACCGGCGGCGACGCGACCGTGGTCGCAGGTGTCGGCCAGCATCAGATGTGGGCGAGCCAGTTCTGGAAGTTCGACGAACCCCGCCGCTGGATCAATTCCGGGGGTTTGGGGACAATGGGCTTCGCCGTTCCCGCCGCCATCGGCGCCAAGGCCGGGATGCCCGACGACTTGATCTTCGCCATCGATGGCGACGGCTGCTTTCAGATGACGTTCAACGAGTTGATAACCGCCGCCGTAGAGCGCATCCCCGTCAAGGTGGCCGTGTTCAACAATGGCGTACATGGGATGGTCACCCAATGGCAACGGCTGTTTTACGGCGGCCGGTTCTCCGCCACCTCCCTGGGTGGAGGCGTCGACTACCCCAAGCTGGCCGAGGCGATGGGCTGTGCCGGTTTCCGGGCTGAGACCCCCGACGAGGTCGGACCCACCCTGGAAAAGGCCCTGGCCATCGATGATCGGCCGGTGGTGGTGGAGATGGTCATCGATCCGGAGGAGATGGTCTTCCCCATGGTCCCGGCCGGCGGATCCAACGATGAGGTGATTCTCGGGCCCACCGAGAGGGTCATTAGCGCGGCGAGCGACCTGCCATGAACCACACCCTTTCTGTCATCGTCGAGGACAAGCCCGGCGTTCTCGCCCGGGTCTCATCCCTCCTGGCCCGGCGGGGATTCAACATCCACTCGCTGGCCGTGGGTCCCTCCCACGAGGAGGGGATGTCGCGCATGACGATCGTCGTCGAGGCTCCCGAGCTGGAGCAGGTCAAGAAGCAACTTCACAAGTTGATCAACGTCGTGCGGATCTCCGAGTTTGCCGCCGAGTCCTCGATAGAGCGCGAGATCATGCTGGTGCGAGTGGCCGGCGGTGCCGGGAAGAGAGGCGAGATCCTGGAGATCGCGGCCATTTTCGACGCCATCGCCGTGGATGTCGGCCACAGCTCCATCAGTTTCCAGATCGCTGGCGATCCTCGTAAGGTCAACGACTTCCTGGAGTTGGTGCGGCCCTACGGGTTGATCGAACTGGTCAAGTCGGGCCGGGTAGCACTGGCCAGAGAAGCTAAGGGACGCCCGGCCAAGCTGCGGGCCGTCAACTAACGATACGGAGGACTGGACCTAGGCCATGGCGACGATCTACTACGAGCACGATGCCGACCCTGCGGTGATCAAAGGCCGCCGGGTGGCGGTCATCGGCTATGGGAGTCAGGGTCACGCCCATGCCCTCAACATGAAGGAGTCCGGGGTCGACGTCGTCGTCGGCCTGAAGGAAGGATCGGCTTCCCGGGCGAAAGCCGCAGACGAAGGCCTGACCGTGATGACTCCGGCTGAAGCCGCCAGGTGGGCCAACGTGGTCATGCTGCTGGTGCCCGACCAGCACATGTCCGATCTCTACAAAGCCGACATCGCACCCAACCTGGACGCCAACGACGCTCTGCTCTTCGCCCATGGCTTCAATATTCACTTCGGAGCGATCGAACCACCCGGTGATGTCGACGTGCTCATGGTCGCTCCCAAGGGGCCCGGCCATCTGGTCCGTCGTACCTTTACCGAGGGATCGGGAGTTCCCTGCCTCCTGGCGATTCACCAGGACGCGACCGGCAACGCCTCGGCCCTCGGCCTGTCTTACGCCTGGGCGATCGGGGGGACCAGGGCAGGAGTGCTGCTGACTACCTTCAAAGAGGAGACAGAGACCGACCTGTTCGGCGAGCAAGTCATCCTTTGCGGCGGCCTCTCCCAGCTCATCAAGAACGCCTACGAGACGCTGGTCGATGCCGGGTACCAACCCGAGTCGGCCTATTTCGAGACCCTCCACGAGCTCAAACTCATCGTCGACCTCCTGTACGAGGGGGGCCTCTCTTGGATGCGCTACTCCATTTCGGACACCGCCGAGTACGGCGACTACACGAGGGGTGGACGGATAGTGAACGAGGCCTCCAAGGCAGAGATGCGCAAGGTCCTGGACGAGATCCAATCCGGGGCGTTCGCCAATGAGTGGCTCGCCCAAGCCCGGGAAGGTGCCCCCTTCCTGCTCGAGCAGCGGGCGGCCAACCGCAATCACCCGATCGAGAAGGTGGGGGCTGAGCTGCGGGAACTGATGCCCTTCATGAAGCCCAAGCACGCACCATGACCCATAGCCCAGGCAGTAGCCAGTAGAGAGACCCATGACCGACAGATTGATCATTTTCGACACCACTCTCCGCGACGGAGAACAAGCGCCCGGGATCGCCCTGACCCCCGACGAGAAGGTCACCATCGCCCATCAGCTGGCCAAGCTTCGGGTGGATGTACTCGAGGCCGGTTTTGCGGCCTCCTCACCAGGCGATTTCGAGGCTGTGGCGCGGATCGCCGCCGGAGTCAAAGGCCCGGTCATCGCCTCCCTGGCCCGGGCCCATCCCGACGACATCGACAGGGCCTACGACGCCCTCAAGGTCGCCGATCGGTTTCGCATCCATGTGTTCATGTCAACTTCGCCGATCCATATGGAAAAGATGCTCCGGCTGACCCCGGAGGAGGTTATGAAGGCCTCGATCGAGGGGGTGAAGCGGGCTCGCACCTATACCGACGACATCGAGTTCTCCCCCCAGGACGCCACCCGGTCGGATCCCGACTTCATGATCGCGGTCTGCCAGGCCGCGGTGGCTGCCGGGGCCACCACCATCAACATCCCCGACACGGTCGGCTTTGCCACTCCGACCGACTTCGTGGAGCTGCTCAAGCGGGTCTTTCAGGAGGTGCGAGGCGGCCGCGAAGACGTCGTCATGTCAGTCCATTGCCATAACGACCTCGGCCTGGCCGTCGCCAATTCGCTGTCTTCCATAGCGGCCGGAGCCCGGCAGATCGAGGGTGCCATCAACGGCATCGGCGAGCGAGCAGGCAACACGTCGGTCGAAGAAGTGGTCATGGCCATCAAGACCCGCCCGGATGTATTCGGAGTGGAGCTGGGCGTCGACACCACCCAGCTATACGACACCTCCCGGTTGGTCTCGCGGTTGACGGGCTATCCGGTGCAGTACAACAAGGCGGTAGTTGGCCGCAACGCCTTTGCCCACGAGTCCGGCATCCATCAGCACGGCGTCCTACGGGACAAGGAGACCTACGAGATCATGGACGCTGCGGCAGTGGG
>DATHSX010000118.1:0-3319 GCA_035463935.1 Acidimicrobiia bacterium
CGCCGCCGCGGCCCGCCAGGCGGTCGACACCGCCGTGGAGAAGGATCAGGTTGGTCTCTTCTCGGCCTTGGCCGATGCGGTCCATCTGGCCGTGTCCGAATTGGAGAGGGACGGCGAGTTGAGCGAGGCCACCTGGAACACGGTGGCGGATGCAGTGGGCCCCGGACCGCTCCAGGGTCTGGTCGAATCCGTCCGCGGCTGAGTCGTGTCCGACTACCACCTCCATCTGCACCCCCATGGAGACGAGGCGGATGGCCCGCCGCTGGGTGAGTATCCCCCGGGGCTGATCGAGTCCTATGTCGAGACGGCGGCCTCCCGGGGCGTGACCGAAGTTGGATTCACCGAGCACCTGTACCGCTGTCATGAGGGAGCCGATGTCCTCGGGCCCTTCTGGGAGCGCGAGGGCCGTGAGGATCTGGCCGCGCAGGCCAAGCAGATGATGGCCATAGATGCCGGCCTTTCACTGGATAGATATGTCGAGGCGATTGTGTCCGCCAAGGATCGAGGCCTCCCGGTGAAGCTGGGTCTCGAGGTCGACTTCTTCCCGGACACCATCGGGGCCGTGATGGGCTTGCTCGGGCCCTATCCCTTCGACTTTCTGATTGGTTCCGTGCACTGGGTCGGAGGCTGGTCGATCGACTCCGGCGATGTGATCTACGAATTCGACCGCCGCGGCATCAGCCAGGCGTGGGCGGACTACTTCGCTCTGGTCACCGACCTGGCGGCCAGCGGGACGGTCGACGTCCTGGCCCATGTCGACGTCTGCAAGAAGTTCGGGCTTCGCCCGCGCGTGGAGCCGCTTCACCTCTACCAAGAGGTGATCGAGGCTGCGGTGAGAAGCGGGACGGCGGTTGAGGTGTCGAGCCAGGGTCTGCGCCGTCCGGTGGCCGAGATCTACCCCTCCCCGGTCTTTCTCAGGATGTTCCACGAGGCCGGGGTGGCGATCACGCTGGCCAGCGATGCTCATCGGCCCGCCGAAGCCGGCCACGCCCACGATCTCCTCGTGCGGGCCGCGCGGGCCGCCGGTTACACCGATCATCTCCGGTTCGAGTCACGGAGGTCCTACCGGGTCCCCCTACCCTGAGGTCGTGACCATTCACGACGAGAACCCGTTCATGTCGCCTCCCGAGAGCCGCGACCGGGTCCGGCAGTTTCGGGGCCGGCTGGCGGCAGGCGTGACCATCGTGACGGCCGGTCACGACGGGATGACGGCTTCCTCGGTCCTCGTGGTCGAAGGCGAGGAGCCGCGATTCGTGGTGGCGGTCAGCGAGATGGCCGAGTTCTGGGAGGCGGTGGAGCACACCGCCAAATTCGTGGTCCACGTCGCCGCGGCCGGGCACCGCCAGCTCTCCGACCGGTTTGCCGAGCTGGCGCCATCGCCGGGCGGACTGTTCGCCGGTCTGGAGGTCACCGAAACCGAGGGGGGGCCATTGCTGGCTGGATTCGACCCCTGGGGGGGTTGCCGGGTGGAGTCGGCCACCCCCCTCGGTTTTCAGCGCTTGCTGGTGGGTGTGATCGAGTACCTGGAAGTGGGCGACCTCATCGAACCCCTCATCTACTTCCGGGGCCGCTATCGATCGCTGGGCTGATCAGCCGATGTCCTTGACGATGGCGCCGGTGCCCTGAAAGGCGCTGAATCCCCATGTCGCGGTCAGATCAGCGGTGCGGGTGAGGCGCCGTACCCCATCGCTGGTGCGCTCCCGGGTGGCGCGGTCGGTGGCGAGACCCTCGATCAGCACCTCCCCGATCGCACCGTTACCCGTTTCTCCTTCGCAGCTGCTCGTCAAGGAATACCCGCTGGTGAACGTTCCCGAAGCCGTAGCGCTCGACAGGTTGTTGGCGACCGTGAGGCTGGCAGTCGTGGTCGTGCCCCGCCAGGTCTCACTCCTAGAAACCGACGACCCCCCGGGACAGGCCTGTGTTCGGGTGATGTCGATTGTGAGGCTCACCGCGCCGGTCGGGTCCTCCCTCACGGTCACGATGCCTTCCTCGTGATAACCCTCGACGTCCCTCAATACGTTCAAGGTGACCGTCGTTGTCTCCGGAGGCCGTGCCTGCGCCGCGGTGGCGCTCAGCAACAGGACGGCGCCGATCCCGATCGCGAGAGTCTTGCGTCGCCCTCTGTGGTTGGCGGACATTTCCCTTTCCCTTTCCCTGGCTGGTGGCGAGGCTAGGCCCGGGGGACTACCCGTCAAGAATCACTTTCGGACTAGTCCTTCTTGGCTTCGGCCGGCCCGGATACACTCCGCCACCCCATGCCCGCCCCTCGCTACTGGCTGACGACGCTGGGCTGCGCCAAGAACCAGGTCGACTCCGAGAAAGTGGAGGTGATGCTGGAGCAGGCCGGCTACCGCACCGCCTCATCACCGGAGGAGGCCGAGGTGGTGATGATCAACACCTGCGCCTTCATCGAAGAGGCCCGCCGGGATTCGATCGAGACCATCCTCGACCATCAGCGCAGACGGCGAGCGGGTAGCCACCTGGTCGTGATCGGCTGCATGGCCCAGCGTTTCGGGGTCGAGGTGGAAAAGGCCCTGCCCGAGGTCGATTCGGTGCTGGGACTCGATCGCTATGGCGAACTGGTCCCCACACTCGACCGGCTGACCAACTGGAGGCCGGTGGCTCTGCGCAGACCGGCGATGGACATCCTTCATGTGATCAACCGGCCGCGGCCCAACCTGCCCTATGCCTACGTCAAAGTGGCCGAGGGCTGCGACAAGCCCTGCACCTTCTGTGCCATACCGTTGATTCGGGGCAAGCAGCGATCTCGCCTCCCGGCCAATATCGCGCAAGAGACAACGCGGCTGGTGGAAGCGGGAGCGAGCGAGATCGTCTTAGTCGCCCAAGACCTGGCGGCGTATGGCCGCGACCTCGATGACCCGGGGGGCCTGGTAGAACTGATCAGGCTCCTCGCTGACATCGACGGGCTGCGCCGGCTGCGGCTGCTGTATCTCTATCCGAAGGAGATCAAACCCGAGCTGATCGAGGAGGTGGCCGCCAACCCGAAGGTCGCCTCGTATTTTGACCTCAGCCTGCAGCACGCCTCGGAGCAGTTGTTGCGGGCCATGAAGCGCCCCGGGAGCGCCGATCGGCACCTGGAGCTCATCGACCGGATCCGGCAGGCCGACCCCGCGGCTGCCTTGCGGTCATCGTTCATCGTTGGCTTTCCGGGCGAGACGGAGAATCACTTCGGGCAACTGGCTGACTTCCTCGTGCAGGCCCAGCTGGACTGGGCGGGCTTCTTCCGGTATTCGGGCGAGGAGGGCACCCCGGCGGCTTTGCTGCCCGACCGGGTCGAAGAGGAGGAGGTGGCTGAGCG
>DATHSX010000119.1:0-3130 GCA_035463935.1 Acidimicrobiia bacterium
AACATGGCCTGCCCGAGGATCCGGCGACGGTAGTGGTCTACGCCCGGGTCGATCCCGAACAGAAACTCGCGCTGGTGGAGGCGTTCCAGAACGCCGGACATGTAGTGGCCGTTACCGGGGACGGCGTGAACGATGCCCCCGCGCTACGCCGGGCCGACATCGGGGTGGCCATGGGCAAGGGCGGAAGCGACGTCGCCCGGGAGGCGGCCGACCTGATCATCACCTCCGACGATCTGGGACTGGTGACCAAAGCGGTCCGGGAAGGGCGGGCCATCTTCGACAACATTCGCAAGGTGGTGGACTATCTCGTCGCCGGCAACCTCTCCGAGGTGATGGTCGTCCTGGCCGGCCTGGCCTTCTTTCCTGATCTAGGGGTTCCGCTGCTTCCCATCCAGTTGTTGTGGATCAACCTCCTGACCGACGGGCTTCCGGCTCTGGCTTTGGGCTTTGACCGACCCCACGAGAACGTGCTGCGTCGTGCCCCCCGGCTGCGCAGCGACGAACTGCTGACAGTGCGACGAGTGTCCATGCTGGCGTTCAGGGCGGTGATGCTGGCCGGGAGTGCTATCGGCGCCCTCATGGTGACCAGGGCCACGGGAGGAACCTGGGAAGCGGCCCGGACGGTGATGTTTACCGCCCTGGTGGTGGCTCATCTGCTCTACGCCTACGTGGTGCGGCTGCCCTCCCCTGCCCCCAACCCGCGCCTTGCCGCCGCGGTTGGACTCGGGCTCCTGCTGCAGGCCGGCTCCATCCTCGGCCCGGCCCGAGACCTCTTCGGGGTGGTCCCGATCAGTTCCGCTTACTGGCTTATTGCAGTGGTTGCCGGGTTGGTCCCGGTGGGACTTCTCGCCCTATACGAGCGCACCAACCTGGCGCGCAGAATCATCTCTGACAACCTGACCGACGCGGTCTCTCCGGAGATCGCCCGCAGAAGGGAGACATGATGGACGTGGTTGTCGGTGTCGACGATTCGGCGCGGACCGAAACCGTCTTACGAGCGGCGATCAAAGAAGCTCAACTCCGCCAGGCCAAGCTCCACGTGGTACATGTGATGCAGATGCCCACGATGTGGGTCGACGGGATGACCGCGATCCCGAGCGACTTCATGGACACCAGTGTCGACCTCGCCCAGAAGATGCGAAGCGCGCTCTGGGATCGGGTCAAGGTGGTGCTGGCCGACAACCCCGTCGAATGGGTCCAGATCGATCGAACCGGTTATCCGCCCGACGAGTTGGTGGAGTACGTGAAGTCGATCGATGCCGGCCTGGTGATCGTTGGCAGCCGCGGCCTGGGCGACCTCAGGTCGCTGCTGCTCGGCTCAACCAGCCACCGGGTGTCGCATCTTTCCCCGTGCGACGTGCTGATCATCAAGACCTGAGCAACTCATTCGCTGGTCTGTTCCTGAATGGCTGGCTCGGCGACGGCCCAGAGGACGTCCTTGATAGAGGCGATCCCGACGAGTCTGCCGTTCTCGACCACCGGAAGGTGGCGATAGCCGGTGGCCAGAAGCCACTCGGCCGCCTCGAGCGTGTCGAGTTCGGGAGCCACGAAATCTGCCGGTGATGTCATGTAGTCGGCCACGGTCGCCTTATCCAGGTCGACGCCCTCGGCCACCGCCCTCATGGCATCACGCTCGGTGAAGATCCCCCGAAAGGACTCTGCCTCCACGACTCCAAGCGATCCGATTCCTTCGGCCGACATCTTCTTGACGGCCCCCCGGACGGTCTCGTGACCCGTGCAGGTGGCGGCATAGCCCCCGATCAGTTGCCTCACTTCCACGACAACCCTCCTGGTCATTTGTGGCCATCATCGCCGTGGTCAAGCGCCTCTGCACCTGGCAAAGGTCATCTGGCGAGATGCCATTGGTCAATTTCCGGGCCAGCCTAGGGGCCGATCGCCTCCCCGTTGCCGGGCTGTCTGGCGAAGTCCATCGCAGCCTGGCCGGGGGCACTCTCTCTCCCCAGTTGGCCCGCGGCATGACCGGTGGTCGTTCCCTCCGAGTCGGGCGATGAACGGCCCCGACCGCGTGGCCTCACCAGGTCGGTGAGTAGCTGACCAGGGCCCTCATGTAGTTGGCCCGTTCAAAGGCGGAAGGGTCTCGCACCGCCGATTGGCTCATCGATCCCTTGGCCTGCTGGAGGGACTGATAGCCTCCGACTTCCAGCCACGAGCGCAGGCCCTCCACCGTGTCGGTGATCAACCCCGGACCGTGACGGAGCAGTCCCGAGGCCATCATGGTGACATCCGCGCCGACCAGCACCAGTTTGGCGGCTTCCTCCCAGGAGTGGACGCCGGTGGTGGCAGCAAGCGAGCAATCGATCCTTCCCCGCAGGATGGCCATCCAACGCAGCACCAGTCTGAGTTCGACCGGGGTTGACAACACGAGGTTCGGGACCACAGCCATCTGCTCTAGATCCAGGTCGGGCTGGTAGAAGCGATTGAAGAGGACCAGGCCATTGGCCCCCGCTCCCACCATGCGTCGAGCCATATGGCCAAACGAGGAGAAATAGGGTCCGACCTTCACCGCCAGCGGAATGTCCACGGCCGCGCGGACGGCTTCGATCAACCGGAGATAACGGTTCTCGATGTGCTGGGAGTCGATGCTCGGATCGGCGGCGATGAAGTAGATGTTCAGTTCGAGGGCGTCGATCCCGAGGTCGGCCAGCAGCCGGGCATAAAGCACCCAACCGCCCGGGGTGGTGCCGTTCAGGCTGGCGATCACCGGTATCTGCAGTTCCGCCCGGGCCCGCCGAACCAGGTCAAGGTATTCCCCCGGCCCGGTCCGGTACTCGCCGGGATCAGGGAAGTAGCCGCCGGCGGCCTCGGCAAAGGCCCCGGCGCCGAATTCGAGGCCGGTGTGAAGGGCCATGGCGTCGTGCTCCACCTGCTCTTCGAACAACGAAGGCAGCACCACGGCAGCCGCCCCGGCGGCCGCCAGCCGGTGGAGATGGTCCAGGTCACCGGTGACCGGGGAGGCCGACGGAACCACCGGATGGGGGAGATCCAGCCCCAGATAGGTTGTGGACAGATCGACGCTCAACTCTCCTCCAGGTCGGTGTACTCGGCGGTGCGATGGACACTCACCATCTGCTCGTAGAAGTGCCACCGGTTGTTGATGTCCTGCTGAGCC
>DATHSX010000120.1:0-3790 GCA_035463935.1 Acidimicrobiia bacterium
TAGGCCGCCACCGAGGCGGTGTTGACTATCGCTCCGCGCTGGCCGTCGGCCATTGGTTCGGTGGCGGCCATGGCCGACGCTGCCATTCGAATGGTGTTGAAAGTGCCGAGCAGGTTGATCTCGATCACAGATCGAAAATGCCCGAGATCATGGGGAGTGCCATCGCGGTTGAGGGTCCGGGCCGGGGGCCCGATGCCGGCGCAGTTCACGAGCGCTCGCAGCGGACCCGACTCCACCGCCACCGCTACGGCCTCTGTGACCTGGTCCTCCCGGGTGACATCGGTGTGCTGATACACGCCCCCCACTTCGGCGGCCAGGGCCTCGCCCTTGTCGTCCTGAAGGTCGGCGATCACGACATGCGCCCCGGCGGAGGCGAGCCGGCGGACGGTCGCGGCGCCCAAGCCCGACGCTCCCCCGGTCACCAGCGCGGCCACTCCTGTCAGGTCCATTGCGGAGTTCTCCTCGTTTGATGGCCGGAGGACGATACTCCCGGCCGCATGATCTCCATGATCGGCCGGCGATGATCGGCGTATTCGACTCCGGGGTGGGCGGGCTCTCGGTCCTGGTCGAGATCCGACGAGCGCTGCCGGCAGCCGACGTGGCTTATCTGGCGGATCGAGGGCATGCTCCCTATGGCTCCCGCGCGCTCGAGGAGGTCCGCGGGCTGGCCGAGGCATGCACCTCGCTGCTGGTCGAGCGAGGAGCGGAGGTGGTCGTGCTGGCTTGCAACACCGCCTCGGCGGCGGCGCTTGACTATCTGCGACGACGCCATCCCGAAGTCACCTTCGTCGGGATGGAACCCGCTCTGAAACCGGCCGTGGCGATCACCCGGAACCGAGTGGTGGGGGTCCTGGCGACCGCCGCCACGTTCCAGGGCGAGTTGTTCGCATCGGTGATCGGCCGTTTCGGGAAGGATGTGGAGATCGTGAAGAGGGCTTGTCCGGGATGGGCCGACCTGGTTGAAACGGCCGAACTCGCCGGGGGGCATGCAGAGTCGGTCGTAGCCGAGCATCTCGAACCGGTGCTGGCCCGGGGAGCCGACACGCTCGTGCTGGGATGTACCCACTATCCGTTCCTCCGCCCGTTGATACGGGCCGGGGCGGGAGCCCAGGTGGCACTCATCGACCCGGCCCCGGCAGTAGCCCGGCGGGTGGCGTCGGTCTGGGGGGAGGCTGCCCGACCGGCCGGGAACGGGCGCTTGAGCCTCCTGACCACGGGCGCAACGGCGCCCACCCAGCAGGTGGTGGCCCGTCTCACAGGAATCGAACACACCGTGACGCCCGTAACCTTGCCGGCAGTGTGACCGACACCAACCTGGACCCGTGGGACGAGGCGTTGCTCGCCGCCCTCGAGCAACCCGCCCAGGGAAAGCTGCTTTCCCTCGCCGAACTGGCTGAGGCCGCCAAACTCTCGCCGGCGTTGTTGGAGGTGGTCGTTAGAGAGGGCTTTCTCAGTCCGGTTCGCGCCGACCCCGAGCCGTGGTTCGATGTGGCGGACGTCGAGTCGCTCTCGGCCGCAATGGCCCTGGTCGAGGCCGGACTTCCCCTCGGCGAGCTCCTCGATCTGGCCCGGCGCACCGATGCCGCCATGCGACCGATCGCCGAACAGGCCATCGAGGTCTTCGCCCG
Source organism: Acidimicrobiia bacterium (assembly GCA_035463935.1). GTDB lineage: Bacteria > Actinomycetota > Acidimicrobiia > Spongiisociales > ZC4RG35 > DATEEG01. Next base: position 1,629 of record DATHSX010000120.1, read on the forward strand.
GTTCGTGCGAGACTCGGTCGAGGCGAGCGCCCGCACCGACGAAGAGGCGACCAAAAGGCTCGTCTCGGCCTTCACCGCCATGCTGCCCGCCACCGGTCGCCTGGTCGACCAGCATTTCCGCCGGCTCTTGATCGAGGGAGCCAGAAGGCGCCTGGTGGGCGAGGGCTCGTGACCGTTCACCTGGCAGCCATCGAGCGTTTCGAGGCCGGCGACGTTCTCTGCCGGCGACCCCACACCTTGTGGATCTCTCCGACGCTGACCCTGGCCGGCTTCGGCCGTTTGCTCCGCCTCGACCCGGGGGCCGGGCGGACCCGCTTCGAACGAGCCCGCTGGTTGTTCGCGGAGTGGGCCGCGAGGGAGGGCCGGGCGGGACCCGACCTGCCCGGGCCCTTCGCCTTCGCCAGCTTCAGCTTTGACGCCGACTCGCCGCAGTCGGTGGTCGTGGTGCCCGAGCTGGTCGTCGCCCACCAGGGGGACACCACCTGGGCGATAAGACATGGCCATGGCGAGCTCTCGATGCTGGACCATCCGGCTGGGAGCGGCGCTCACCCGTCCGATCGCCCCCGCTTCGCCGGGTCGTCGTTACCCGACCATCTCTGGCTGGAGGCCGTGGCCACGGCCCGCAAGCGAATCGAGGACGGCGACCTGGAGAAGGTCGTCCTGGCCCGGGACCATGCCCTCTGGTCGAAAGAGCCCTTCTCGTTGCACAGGGTGCTGGAGCGGCTCCACCGGAGTTTCCCCGAGTGCTACACGTATTCGATCGAAGGCCTGGTCGGGGCCTCCCCCGAACTGCTGATCCGCCGCAGTGCCAGACATGTGCAGTCCCAAGCACTCGCCGGCTCCATCCGGCGCGATCCCGACCCGGTCGAAGATGCCCGGCTCGGAGAGCAGCTTCTCTCTTCGGCCAAGGATCTTCACGAACATGCCCTGGCCGCCGCCTCGGTAGGAGGGGCGCTGGGTGCCGTCTGTCGGCTTCTCGATCGCTCCCCCTCCCCACAACTGCTCAAGCTGGCCAACGTCCAGCATCTGGCCACTGGTTTTCACGGTGTCCTCGGCGAGGACCGCCATGTTCTCGAGTTGGTGGCCATGCTCCATCCGACGGCCGCGGTGGGAGGCACCCCGACCGCGCCCGCCCTCGATCTGATACGCCAGCTCGAGGGCATGGACCGGGGCCGCTATGCCGGCCCGGTTGGGGTGTTCAATGCAGCCGGCGACGGTGAGTTTGCCATCGCCCTGCGTTGCGCCGAAGTCTCCGGAGCTCGGGCCCGCCTGTTCGCCGGCGCCGGTCTGGTGCGAGACTCGGTCCCAGAAGACGAACTGGAAGAGACCAGGTTGAAGCTGCGGGCCATGCTCTCAGCCCTGGAGTGAGGCTTCGATCGCCTCCACCACCCCGGCCGTGAGACGCTGGTGCAACAGGACGTTTTCGGCCCGGTCGGTGACCACCTCGATCAGATGACACCCACCGGCCCCGAGAGCAGAGGAGATGGCCGGCGTCAGCGCCGAGCCCCGCTCGACCTTGCGGTGATGGATCCGATAGGTGGCGGCAACGCCGGCGAAGTCGATTCCGGTGGGGGTGCCGAAGAGGCGCTCGAAGGCCTCGGGAAACCTCGCCTGAGGGAGGAAAGAGAAGATTCCGCCGCCGTCGTTGTTGACCACCACCACCGCCAGGTCCGGCCGGGGCCGGACCAGGAAGCCGTTCTGGTCGTGGAGAAGGGACAGGTCTCCGGCCAGAGCCACCACTCCTCTGCCGGCCGCTGCCGCCCCCAACGCCACTGAAACCAGGCCGTCGATCCCCGAAGCCCCCCGATTGCAGACCACCTCCAGGGTTGGTCCCGTGGACGCGAACCAATCCAGGTCCCTGACGGGCATGGACGAGGCAACGGCCAGAAGACCCCCCGGGGGGACCGCCGCGGCCGTGTCCCGGGCCGTACGGGGCTCGTTGCAAGTGTCACCGGCTTCCATCTCGGCATCGAGCACCTGCCGGGCCAGCGCCTCCATCCGCAGCCACCATGAGAGCCAGGCGCGATCCGGATCGAGACGGCCCCAGTCCGCCGCCTCCGCATGGGCGACGGCCCGCCGCTGCGGGTCGAACCAGCCCCACCCGACCGTAGTCACCTCGACCCTGTCGAGAAGCTTGTCGAGGTTGGGAGAAACCCCGGCCC
>DATHSX010000121.1:0-1636 GCA_035463935.1 Acidimicrobiia bacterium
GGGCAGCATCGCCAAGACCTATGGGAAGCGAGGCGAGGTCGTCGTGCGTCGAAACCTGGCTGCGGTCGATCAGGCGCTGGAAAACCTGGCCCGGGTGGAGATCCCAGCCTCCGTGAGCCGCACCGGGCCGTCCCCGTTCGACTCGCTGAGTCGGCGCTTGCAGGGCGCTCCCGACTTCGTCCAGCGGGTCACCGCCCTGATCATGGCCGGGCAGGGGGACACCTTGCCGGTGTCTGCCCTCCCTGTCGACGGGACCTTCCCCACCGACACAGCCCGATGGGAGAAACGATCCATCGGGTCCGAGATACCGATCTGGGACCCCGCCATCTGCATCGACTGTGCCCGTTGCGCGCTGGTCTGTCCCCACGCTGCGATCCGGATCAAGATCTTCGACCCAGCTCAGCTGGAGGGGGCCCCATCAGGCTTCGTCACCAAGCCGGCCGATGGGCGCGAGCACCAAGGGAGGTTGCTCACCGTTCAGGTGGCTCCCGATGACTGCACCGCCTGCGGAATCTGCGTGGATGTTTGTCCGGCCCGTTCCAAGACCGAGGTCCGGCACAAAGCCATCAACATGGAGCCGAAGCAGCCCCATCTGGAGCGGGAGCGAGCCAACTTCGATTTCTATCTGTCCATCCCTGATCCGCCTCGAACCGATGTCAAGGTCGACTCCCTGAAAGGCAGCCAGTTGATCGAGCCCCTCTTCGAGTTCTCCGGGGCTTGCGCAGGGTGCGGTGAGACCCCCTATCTCAAGCTGCTCTCGCAGATGTTCGGTGACCGCACCCTGGTGGCCAACGCCACCGGCTGTTCGTCCATATACGGCGGAAACCTTCCCACGACCCCTTGGGCAGCCGATCGCTTCGGCCGGGGGCCTGCCTGGGCCAACTCGCTGTTCGAGGACAACGCCGAGTTCGGGCTGGGGATCCGGCTGGGGCTCGATCGTATGGAACAGGATGCCCGGCTGCTGGTGACCGCCCTGCTGCCGGAGTTGGGGGAGTTGGGGGTGGAGCTGCTCGACGCGGTGCAAACCACCGAATCCGGCATCGCCGCCCAGCGTGAGCGGGTCGGCCGGATGAAAGAGACTCTGGCCGGTAACGACTCGGTGCTGGCCCGCCGGCTGGAGGCGGTCGCCGATTCCCTGGTCAGGGCTTCGGTCTGGATCGTGGGCGGAGATGGCTGGGCCTACGACATCGGGTTCGGCGGACTCGACCACGTGTTCTCCACGGGCCGCAACATCAATATCCTGGTCCTCGACACGGAGGTCTATTCCAACACCGGTGGTCAGGCCTCCAAGGCGACCCCGCGGGCGGCGGTGGCCAAGTTCGCCTCCGGCGGAAAGACCACCGCCAAGAAGGACCTGGGCCAGATCGCCATGGCCTACGGCAATGTCTATGTCGCTCAGATCGCGATGGGGGCCAACATGACCCAGACCGTGCGCACCTTCGCCGAAGCCGAGGCTCACAATGGGGTGTCCCTGGTGATCGCCTACAGCCCTTGCATTGCCCACGGCATCGATATGGCCACCCAGATGAGCCATCAGAAGGCAGCCACCGATTCCGGATATTGGCCGTTGTACCGCTATGACCCGGCACTGGAAGCGGCCGGCCAGCCCGGCTTGCGGCTCGACAGTCGCGCACCC
>DATHSX010000122.1:0-3317 GCA_035463935.1 Acidimicrobiia bacterium
GTCAGGCACCTCGGGATCACCTGTGTAGGTGTCATTCTGTCCCGAGAAGGCACAGGCCGAGTGCCCGTTGAGCGTTCCATCGTCATTCTTGAGGCTCTTGTCATTGCCAGTTATCTCGCCTGCGAAAGCCGCACTGGCACCCATCGCCATGACCATCAACGCGGCAAGCACTACGACCAGCAACGATCGTCTCATGGACTCCTCCCTCGCTCGACCATCCCACTCCCGGTGGGCTGCGCCAACCATACCCGGCAGCGCTCAGCATCGCTTCGGAGAAGTGACGTTCAGATTGGCACTCGGCGACTTCGAAAAGAAAGGACACTTGCCCTCCGATAGAGGTCATTGCGATGACATCGAGAGCTGTGACGGGTCCCTGGCGCAGCCTGTCTCGGGTCCAAGCCTTCCTCGCCTATGCACCGCCGATATGAACCGTGGTCATGAAGGCCAACGCGAGCACGAAGGCGTGGACCAGCACAGGAGCCGTCAGATTCCGCATCCTCATCCAGAGCACGCCCAATAAGACACCGAACACCGCCTGCTCAGAGATGACGGCTGAAAGCGACCATAGGAAGTCACCGTGCGTCGGCTCGAAGTCGGAGTAGTAGTACAGGGAGATGGAGAAAACCAAACAACAAGGACGCAACCAGCAGACCGCGCTGTCGGGAACCCATCAGCATTGATAGCCGAGATTGGACTATCCCGCGGAAGAAGACCTCTTCGACAAAGGCGGCAGTGAAACAGCGCGTAAAGCAGGGCGACTACGAATGTCGGCACTGCACCAAGGCCCCGGTCGATGAACATCTTGATCCCGAGACGTTGCTGTTCTTCAACCAGGTACAGAACGGGCGTGGCCGCAAGTGAGACGATCCCCGCCAATCTGAGGCCCTGCCATGCACCTGCCCCGGTGAGGCCGACGGAGAGGACTGTTGATCGGAGCCCGCTCCGGCGGACGGCTGACAGCAGGGCGACGGGCGCCAGGACCAGGAACAGCCAATTGCTGAGCTGGTTGACAAGCTCGACCCCCCGGGCGCGGGAGACCGCATCGAGGAGGAGGACACCCGAAACCATGCCAGGGGAACCAATGCTTCCAGCCCGGGCTTCACGATGTCCACCTCCAACACCTTCGACCTGCGGGTTACTGCGAGCGCGAGCCACCCCAGCAGCACCACTCCCGCGGCCAATGCCAGTGGCGCCCACCAATCCCCGGAGTTCAGGGATGAGCCAACGACCGCAAGGGCCCACACCGCTAGAACCGTCGGAACGGATCCATCGGGATTGAACGCGTACTTCATGATGTTCGTCTGAACTGCTCGACGGGGTCGGCGGGGTTCTCCTCTGCCGATGTCGTGACGGTAGAGCCGCTCCTATTTCCCAGCCGGCGGTTAGCACCCAGGTTCCGTGTGCACCCGGCTAACAACCAGCGTCCGCCGGGTGGTGTTGATTCAGGTTGGCTGTGAACGCCGCAGCCTTCTCGGGTTTTCCTACCCTGGGTGGAGTTGAGCACAACAAGGGTCCCAAGTAGCCGGGACCAGGAGGAGATCGATGAGCACCATCCACACCCGTGTCACCGACCTGATCGAGGTCGAGGGTCGCAACGAACACCTGGAGATCTGGGGCGCTTCGGGCCCGGCGGTGGTCTTCGAACCGGCCATCGGAGATGTGGGGCTGACCTGGGGCCTGGTGATGCCGGGGGTGGCGGAGTTTGCTCAGGCGGTCACGCACGATCGTCCCGGGCTGGGCGCGAGCGAGCCGTCGCCCTTGCGGCGCACGGCCTTCGTCATGGCCGACGAGTTGCGTCTGCTCCTGGAACGAGCGGCGATTGACCCCCCGTATGTGATGGTGGGACATTCCTTTGGCTCCCTCGTCAGCCGGGCCTTCGCCTACCGGTACCGCGAGGATGTCGCCGGTCTGGTCATGGTCGACAGCGCCCACGAGGACCAGATGGACCGATTTCCAGACGAGATCGACCCGGCCGGCATGCTCCACAGCCAGATCACCCACCTTCGGGCCCTGGCGGAACAGGCCCGGACCGGCGCCGAGATCCCGCCGCTGATGGTTCCTCCCGCCGCCTTCCCGGCCGAGATCGCGGCGGCTTATCGAGAGGCAACGAGGCCAACCGCAGTGAGGTTGGAAACCCACGCCGCCGAGCTGGCGGGGTTGGATGAAAGCCATGAGCAACTCCGTGGCCTCCGCGAGGGCGGCCTCGGCGACCTGCCGTTGGTCGCCATTCGCCATGGGATTCCTCAGCCGTTGACGGGAATGTCTGACGCGGTCAACTCGCGCTACGAGAAGGTGTGGCAGGAGCTGCAGGAGGACCTTGCCGCCCACTCCAAGTCGGGCAAGGTGATGGTGGCGGAGAGGGCAGGTCATAACATCCATCACGACCGGCCCGACCTGGTGATCGAAACAGTGCGGACCGTGGTCAAGGTCAGCTGACCGCAAAGCATGGGGCGATAGGCGTCGGACGTCCAACGGACGTTGGGGGTGTCGCGCCGGGCTTTCATACTCGCCCTAATGGTCGATGCTCTGATCAACGGTGTGCTCGCCGGCTACGGGATAGCGATTCCCGTCGGAGCGATCGCCATTCTCATCGTCACAACCGGCATGCGCTGTGGATTCGCCTGCGCGGCCAGCGCCGGAGCCGGAGCGGCGACGGCCGATCTGGTCTATGCCACGGTCGCGGTCACGGCCGGCACCGCGGCCGCCCGGGCATTGGAGCCATGGGCAGGGCATATCCGCATCATCAGCGCGGTGGTCCTGGTGATACTGGCGTTGGGGGGTCTCACCCGTTTGCGGGCCACCGACAAGGCATCGGCCGCCTTGGTAACACCCCAGCGGACTGACCTGGCGGCCACTTATGCCCGCTTCTTAGGGCTGACGATCATCAACCCGCTCACGATCGTCTATTTCGGGACGATGGTGCTCGGTTCGACAGTGGGCAAATCCCTCGTCTTCGCTGAGGCAGCGGTTTTCGTGGCTGGCGCGTTCGCCGCCTCGCTTTCGTGGCAGACCCTGCTCGCCGCGGTGGGCGCCGGCGCCCGCCGGGGCCTGTCGTCCCGGCTACGAACGGTCACCTCTGTTGTCGGCAATCTCTTCATCCTCGGGCTAGCGGTCAGGATTCTTCTCTGACCGCGTAGGGCGAAGCACCCCGGCGCTCCGACCTAGGACGACCGCCGGCCACGGCTATAGATCGGCGCAGACCGCGTCACGAGGTCCAATAGGCATTCGCCAAGGTTCGGCACGACGACCCGCAACCTTGAGGCCACCCAGGATGTAGGGATCGACCGCGCCGAAACACTCGCGTCCATGGCTCCGGT
>DATHSX010000123.1:0-10257 GCA_035463935.1 Acidimicrobiia bacterium
GGTGCGCTGGGCCGAAATGCTCGCGCCCCAGCCTCGACTGGAGGGCGATGGGGACGTTTATCCGGTTGACACGCCTCCGAAGGTGCCACCCATACCGGTGAATGCCCGCGATCCGCGCACGCGTTCCTTTGGTCACATCTCCCCCGATAATATGAATCCTGGAAAACAAACGCAGGATATGCTGGCTGTCTCCGCGAGCATGCGGACGGCTTTGTTAGTGTACAGCGGGATCACCGTCAAGATGATGGTGGATAGCGATCTCGGCTCACAACTCGGAACCATGTTCATGGTGCAGTACGTCCCGGGGGGCGTCGCGGGAGCCCACGATCATCCGCTCGAAGAGACCTACCTGGTGCTGGAAGGCCAGACCGACGCCGTGTTCGATGGTCGCGAGTATCGATTGGAGTCCGGGGACTTCGCTTTTGCCGGAGTGGGAGCGGTCCATGAGTTCTCCAACCCCGGTCCCGGAATCGTCCGTTGGCTAGAAACCCAGGCTCCCCAACCACCTGGTCGACACTCCTACCGTTTTGCCCGCGACTGGCAATATCTCACCAAGGCGTTGGACGGGGGCTAGCACCGCCAATCGGGGGCTAGCACCACTCATGCCCAAGCGACGGACGCCAACACTAAGAGGAGGTCGAATTCGTGACAGGAAGAACGCGACAGCGACGTTTGGGGTTGATACTCGCTCTGGCCCTGCTGGCCGCCGCCTGCGGAGCCGAGGAAGCCGGAACCACAACCACCACCGCCGGGGCTACCACCACCACGGCCGGAGCTACCACCACCACGGCCGGGGCGACCACTACGACGGCGCCGGAGACGTCCGGCGAACCAATTCGGATTGGGAGCACCCTGGCTCTGACCGGTGTGTTCGCCGCAACCGCCGCGATCCACAAGGCGACCGGGGAAGTCTTCGTCGAGCGGCTCAACGACAGTGGCGGCCTGTTGGGCCGGCCGGTGGAGTGGGTGCTGCTCGATGATGAGTCGACACCCGATCAGGCCCGGGCGCTCTACGAACGGCTGATCACCGAAGAGGAGGTCGACCTGATCATCGGCCCCTACGGCACGGGCAACATCACGGCCGCGATCTCGGTGGCCGAGCAGTACGGCTACATGATCCCCCACCACACGGCCAGCCTCACCTACGCCTACACCTACCCGTGCCACTTCAGCTCGTGGTCAACCGGTCTTCACCCCAACCACACCAATCCGGACTTGCTCTACACGGCCCTGGAGTCGACGGGAACGCCTCCGCAGACCATTGGCTTTGTGATCAACGAATTCCCCGGAACTCAGTTCATCGCTCATGGCCAGCAAGGCACCGAAGAGGGGGGAGCGGTCGAAAAAGCGGAAGAGCGCGGGTGGGAGGTGGTGCTCGACGTCACCTTCCCCACTGCCACCAGCGACTGGGCGCCCCTGGCAGCGCAAGTGGCCGAGGCCGACCCCGACTTTCTCTACATCGCCGGCCTCGGGGTAGACGCTCCCAACCTCATTGCGGCCATGCAGGCGATCGACTACCGGCCCCCCGGCATGTTCGCTCAGTGGCCCGCCCCCGGCCCGTTGCTGCAAGCGGGATTGACCCCCGGGGTCGGAGCCGACGGCATCATGGCCGTGACCATCTTCGAGGAGCACCCGCCGTTCACGGACAACCCCGAAGTGGTGGAGGTGACCGAGGCCATCGGCGCCGCCCTGGAGGCCGCCGGACTGCCCTACACCAAGGTGGAAACGCAGGCCGCCGCCTCGTGGACCGCCTGGGAGTACATCCAGCAGGCGGCGGAAGGAGCGGGCACGCTCGATCAGCAGGCGATGTGTGACTGGCTCATCGCCAATGGCGCCGACACCCTGCTCCACGGCCGCATCGAGTTCTACCCGGAAGAGCAGAACTACTTCCAGGACCTGTCCAAGATCAAGCAGATCCAGGACGGCGAGTGGTACGTCGTGTATCCGGAGGAATTCGCCGCCCCCGGACGTTCCGTCATCTACTCACCGGGCGGCTGAACCTGAGACCCTATCGCGCCCGGCCGGCAGACCGGGCGCGATAGCCTCCGATCACTCAGGCGGGGAGCCACGTGCGTCTTCTTGATGGAATCGTCTCGGGTGTGCTGATCGGCGGGCTATATGCGGTGATGTCGCTCGGACTGTCCTTGAGTTGGGGCGCCCTAAAGATCATCAACCTCGCCCACTTCTCTTTCATCCTGTTCAGCGCCTACATCGCCTATCAGGCCACCACCACCTTCGAGATCGACCCTTTCCTGACGATACTCATCGTGCTGCCGTTGTTCTTCGTCGTAGGCGCGCTCGTGCAGGCCTTCTTCCATGCCGTGAAGGTGGACGAGTTCAAGTCGCTGATCATCTCGTTCGGAATCTTCATCATCCTCCAGAGCCTGGCCCGCACCATTTGGAGCGCCGACTTCCGGCGCATCGGGCCCGACCTCAACCCCTACGAGGCCCAGGCGGTGTTCATCGGCGGGGTTCCACTGCAGATTCCCCGTCTGGTCGCCTTTGGGGCGGCACTGCTGATCGCCGCCGGAATGTCTTATCTGTTGGGCCGCACCTACTTCGGCAAAGCGGTGCGGGCGGTCGCCCAGGACCCCGAGATGGCCCGGGCCTTCGGGATCGATACCCGCCGGGTGGCGGTGGTGCTGTCGGGGCTCTCCACCGCGATCTCGGCCCTCGCCGGCGTCCTCGTCGCTCTCGGTCAGACGATCTTCCCCGAGCTGTCGGTTAGCTGGTTCGGCATCGTGTTTCCCGTCGTGATTCTCGGCGGTCTCGGAAACACAGTGGGGGCATTGACGGCCGGGGTGATCGTCGGCCTCACCGCCGGGGCGGCCCACGTCCTCTGGGGCCCGTTGGCGGTCCCTCTCGTTACCTTCATCATCCTGATCGCCGCCCTGCTGTTTCGTCCCGAAGGACTGATCACCAAAAAGAGCATTGCGTGAGGCGGAAGGTTCGCGTCCTGGCCGGGTTCGGGGCGGTCGCCCTGTTGCTGGGCGTCCTGCCTCTGCTCCTGGAACCTCTTGACTTTCCCCGCTTCTATCTGATCTTTCTCTTCACCCTCTTTTTCTGGATAGCCCAGGCCTCGAGCTGGAACATCCTCACCGGGTACTCCGGCTACTTCAGCTTCGGCCAGGGCGCCTTCTACGGGATCGGCGTCTACACAACCAGCGTGCTGGCCGTCAAGCACGGCTGGCCGTTCATGGCCGCCCTGCCGCTGGCGGGAATCCTCGCCGGGCTGTTCGCGCTGGTGCTCGGTATCGTGGTCTTCCGGCTGCGACGGTTGTCGGGGGAGATCTTCGCGCTGACCACACTGGCGGTGGCGTTCGTGCTCGCCTCCCTCGCCCGGCTATGGAAAGCCATCGATGGTGGAGTGGGGATATTCGTCACCGGCACGGCCCTACCCGGTTTCCTGGGTGATCTCACCAGTGCTGTGTACTGGATGAGTCTCACCATCGCCCTGTTGACGGTTCTGGCCGCCTACCTGATCTACGAGTCGCGGCTCGGCTGGGGGCTCTTCGCCATTCGTGACGACGAGGCGGTGGCGCAGGGCCTGGGCGTTCCCAGCTTCCGCTACAAGATGGCGGCGCTCGTCACCAGCAGCTTCTTCGCCGGCTTGATGGGAGGCGTCTGGGCACTGCAACTCGGCTTCGTCACAGTGGAGGACGTCTTCAACCTCCGCGTTCCTCTCTTCGTCATCCTGATGAGCGTGCTCGGCGGGCTGCGCCACTGGCTGGGGCCGGTGGTGGGGGCGGTGATCGTCACCACCCTGACCGATCGGCTCAACAGCGCCGGATTGGTGGAGGTCAACCAGGTCATCGTGGGCGCCCTGTTGATCGTGTTGGCCCTCGCGGTCCGGGAGGGCATCCTGATGCGGATGAAGGCGCGCCTGGCAAGCACGGCGCTGGTGTTCGCGGCGGTGTTCGCCGGGGTGCGGCTGGCCGGCGTCAGCCGCTCGCTGGTCACCGACTTCGCCCTGGCATTGCTGTCGGCGGTCGCTCTGCTGCTCGTTCCAGACCGCGTCTGGGCGAGAGTCGCTCGCCGCCGGACGGTGGCGGTCGCCCAACCCCGGCCCGCGCAGGGCGACGATGCGACGAGGAACGAACGATGACCATGCTGGTCTGTGCCGGGGTGTCGAAGCGATTCGGCGGGATCACAGCTCTGCAGGACGTTGACGTCACGATCGACCGCGGAGAGGTGGTCGGCCTGGTCGGGCCCAACGGATCGGGGAAGTCCACGCTGATCAACGTCCTCAGTGGCTTCTATCCGGCCGATTCTGGGCGGATCAGCTTCGTCGACACCGAAATAGCCGGCTTCCCACCTCACCGGATCGCCGCCCTCGGGGTCGCCCGGACCTTCCAGATACCCCGGCCCTTCGAAACAATGACGCCCCGCCAGAACGTGGCGGTGAGCTTCATGTTTGGCCGGCGCCGCCACTCCGCCGTGGAGGCCCGCGCGGCGGCCGATGAGTGGCTGGCATTCACCGGGCTTGCCCGGGTGGCTGACTCGCCCATCGATCAGCTGACCCTGCACCAGCTCAAGTTCCTGGAACTGGCGAGAGCCCTGGCCACGGAGCCGACCTTCTTGTTGCTGGATGAGGTGCTGGCCGGCCTCAATCCCACCGAAATCAATCAATCCATTGCCATGATCCGCCGCATCCAGGACCGAGGCATCACACTGCTGATCGTCGAGCACGTCATCCGGGCGGTGACCGCGCTGTCGAGCAGGATTGTTGTGTTGGACCAGGGCCGCATCATCGCCGACGGAGATCCGGGGGCGGTCATGCAGAACGCGGCCGTGATCTCCGCCTACCTGGGTACCCAGACCGATGCTTGAGATCAGCGGTCTCAGCGCCGGCTATGGACTGGCCCAGGCCCTGTGGGACATCGACCTGCGAGTGGAAACGGGCGAGGTCGTGGCGATTCTGGGGCCCAACGGTGCCGGGAAGACCACCCTGGTCAATGCGATCGCCGGACTCGGCAGGCCTTGGACGGGCACGGCGATGCTCGACGGCACCGACCTGGCCCGGCTCGCCCCCCACCAGGTGAGCCGGCAAGGTGTGGCGCTCGTCCCGGAGGGACGGCGTGTCTTTGCCAAAATGACGGTGGCCGAGAATCTCGACGTCGGCGCCTATGGCGCCCGTAAGACACGCCATCAGAGCCTGGATTGGGTCCATCGCATCTTCCCCCGCCTGGCCGAGCGCTCCACGCAGACTTGTGGAACCCTGAGTGGGGGCGAGCAGCAGATGCTGGCCATTGGCCGGGCTTTGATGGCCCGCCCCCGGCTGTTGCTGCTCGACGAACCGTCTCTAGGACTCGCACCCATCATCGTGCGGGTGATATTCGACACCCTGCGGGAGATCAATGCTTCCGGCGTTTCGATTCTCCTCGTCGAGCAGAACGCGGTCGAGGCGCTGACTCTGGCCAGCCGCGGCTATGTGCTCGAGGAGGGGCGAATCGTCGGGGAAGGGCCGGCGGCCGGGTTGCTGCAGGATCAACGGCTCCGAAAGGCTTACTTCGGCCTGTAGCGTCACCCGTCGACGACCGCCACCCCGCCGGTTTTGATCAGGAAGGCGGGCGGCGCCAGTTTCCCGTGCGGCCGGCTCATTGCCTTTCTGAGCATGGTTTCCTAGCCGTTACTTTGATCGACCTAGGAGGGGTGATGAGCAGGCACATCGAGCCGGTCCATATCGAAGGCAACGACCCCAAGTGGAACATGCCCTACACGCCGGCCGTGAAGGTGAAAGGGGGATCGTTGGTGTTCCTCTCGGGGGTCACGGCCGCCCCGGTGTACCACTCCCATCCTCACGTTCCCAGCGAGTTCGAGAACATACCGGCCGATCCCGGGCGGCAGGCGGAGATGGCCATGGAGAACCTCACGAGGGTGTTGACGGCAGCGGGTGGGAACCTCAACGACATCGTGCAGCTCTTCCGGTTCATGGTCGATCAAGATCGCAACCAAGACGCCATCAACCGGGTGATGGCCGGGTACTTCGGCCAGTATCGGGCCACTACTACCTCGGTGGAGGTTGTGCGGTTGGCTACCGATCCCCGTCTGGTGTTGGAATTGGCCGCGGTGGCCGTCGTTCCGGACTAGCCCCCAAACTGGGGAGAGCGGTGGACGATACGCCCGCCCACCATGGTCAGAAGCGAGGAAACGGAAGGTATCGACCGTTCCGATACCGAGAAGTAGTCGTCGGACAGGATTGCCAGATCGGCCAGATAGCCGGCCTTGATCACTCCCCGCTGGTCCTCCTCCGACGAGAACCAGGCGCTTCCCGAGGTGTACAGCGAAAGCGCCTCGGCTCGGTTCAGCCGATGGGCTTCGGACCTGACCGGGCTCCCGTCCACCGCTTCGCCGCTGACCAGCCAGCACAGGCAACGCCACGGGTTGTAGTCCGCAACCACGGTGGCGTCGGTGCCCGCACCCATCGGTATGCCCAGCCCGAGCATTTCGCCGATGGGTGGGGAGGAGGCCACCCGGGGTGCCCCCCAGGTCGGGAGCGAGTCCAGACCCCGATAGGCCATCCCGTGTTGAACGGGGATGCCGATTCCCAGCTCCCGGACCCGTCTCAGGTTGTCACCACTGATCTGATCGGCGTGAGTGATGGTCAGCCGGTGACCGGGTCCATACTCTCCGATCAGCGGCGACCAGGCGTCAAGCACCATGTCCACGGAGCTGTCGAGGATGGCGTGGATGTGGATCGGCCAGCCGGCTTCGATGATCACGCGGCTCATTTCTCTGAGCCTGTCCGCCTGGTCGCGGACATCGACGGAGACCACACCCTCCCCGTCATGGGCATCGAACAACACCACCTCACCGAAGCCCAGATATTTGAGCCAGCCATCGCCATAGCCCGGATCGGCGCCCTCGATCCAGGACCTGATGTCGGCGGCTTCCCTTCCGCGCTGGCTCGGGCCGAGCAGCAGACGAACCCTCAGCCCCAGCGCGCCGCTTCGCCACAACTGTTCGATCGGTTCGTACATGCTTGACGTCACGCCGAAACCGGCGGCGTCGATGACCCCGGTCAGACCGAGTCGGCCGAGTTCGGCCAGCAGGGAACGGGTTCCTTCGATCTGCTGTTCGGGTGACGGTTGGTCGAGAAGGGCACGGCAGGCCTGCAAGGCTCCCATCCCGGCGACCCGACCCGTGGCCGGATCACCCAGTCCGGCGGTCCGCAGTCCGCCGCCATTGAGGAATGCCTCCTGGTAATTGCGTTGGATGTAGACCGGATGGTCGGGGACCGCCTTGTCCAGCTCGGTCAAGGTGGGGACCCGCTTCTCTGTGAATTGGTGCGGATGCCATCCCCCGAGGACCACCACCCATGCTCCGGCGGGGCTCTCGAGGGCTGCTGAAGTGAGGCGCCCGAGCGCCTCCTCCAGGGACTCAAGTCCCTCCCATCGGACATCTTTCGCCCAGCGCAACCCGGCCCGGACCATGTGGATGTGGGAATCGATGAGGCCAGGAATGACCCGCCTGCCACCCGCGTCGATGCGGACGGTGTCGTTGCCGATGAGTCCCGCCAACTCCCCTTCGGTGCCGACCGCCATGATGCGGTCCCCGGCTATGGCGATCGATTGATGTCCGTGGCGAGGCGAAGCGGACCCGACCAGTGCCGATCGGATCACGAGGTCGGCTAGTCGCGGAAGATGAGTCCCGATCTCAACTCCCCACTACTTCGCGAATCGCTTGCCTCGCGGGAGATGCACCGCACGTCGACGTGGAGCAGCATCGCATCACCGACCGCTTGGGGGGGTGTTCATCGTCTGCCACGATACCCCCGCCGGCGTGAGCGCTCTCGGGCTCGGGAAACCGGCCGCCGGACTTGGTGCCGATCCCCGTTTGCCCCGAGCCGATGCCGACCTAACCCGTTAGCGCAGGCGATACCAGCGCGCTCCAAGGACTCCTCCCACCCACCACGATCTTGGCAAGCGGCTCCCGTGCCCCTGAACGGGTCCGGTTAGCGTGCGCGCAGCTTGGCCAGCCAACCTGACGCTCTGGGAAGTCCGAAGCCACGACTGCGGGGCTGGCTCCATGCGGTGATGTTCCCCGTGGCGTCTCTCGCCGGGATCGCTCTCGTCTCGACCGCTACCCATGAAGGACGGATTCCCTCTGCGATATTCGCCGTGGCCGCTGCCCTCTTATTCGGTGTGAGCGCCCTACTTCACCGTGGCGCGTGGTCGCCCCGCATTGAGGGACTGCTCCGACGCATAGACCATGCGAACATCTTCCTGATCATCGCTGGTACCTACACGCCAGTCGCCGCCCTGGCCTTGCCCCCTGACCATGGGCGAACGTTGCTTTTGATCGTGTGGTTAGGTGCGTTGGCCGGAGTGATGTTCAGGCTGTTTTGGGTGGGGGCTCCTCGATGGATGTCCACGATGCTGTACGTCGTGGTCGGATGGGTGGCAGCCTTCTACCTCCCCGACCTGATCGATGGCGCGGGCTTCGTCGCGGTAGTGCTGATAGTGGTTGGGGGTGTCTTGTACAGCCTGGGAGCGATTGTCTATGCCATGAAACGTCCCAACCCTTCGCCGATTTGGTTTGGATTTCATGAGGTCTTCCACAGTCTGACCGTCGCCGCGTTCCTGGCCCACTATGCGGCAGTGTGGCTGGTAGCCCACGCCTAGGCGCAATTACGACTCCTGGTCGCGACAAACGTCGGAACTTCCCGGTTCTCACGCCGGCTCGTATTTGCGGGCCGAGGACTCGCAGGTTGTCACGCAACAAGAGGGCCGCGCTGACCGCCGAGGGGGCGGTGTTCGAAGCCAGATAGACGGGAGGCCCGGGTCGGCTGTGAGAGCATGCTGACACCGCCCGGGATCAGATTGTCACTTGATCAGGCTGACTGGATGGTTTCGCCGGGGCCGGCAGAAGGCATCTCCCCATGCGCCGAGGGAGTGCCGTCGGGCCGGAGCAGGACGAAGTCCTGCACGCGGTACTGCCTCCAGCAGGGACAGCCCGGATGGCCGCCCGCAAGGCGGACGGCCTCTTCCGAGTCGATCACCTCAGCCGTCACCGGGTAAGTGACTCCCCCATAACGCAGTCTGGCCCGCGGTGTTGCCCGAAGATTGGCCAGCCAGTCCACCCCCGGGCCGAAGGCCGCCGGAACGATGTAGCCATCTGGTGTGGGTGACACGCAGAGCGGGGTGGCGTATTCGCGCCCCGACTTGCGACCGACGTGATAGACCACCGGTTGATCCAGGTGGAAACGATTCACCAGCCACAGCCACACAGGATTCAGGCCTCGCCCAAAGATCTTCCGGGTCGCATTCAACGCGTACTGGGGCCGGTGCCGGAGGATCGACCCAAGACCACGACCGAGCAACAAGCCCAGCACCACCAACCCGATCGCAGCGATGCCGAACCGTCTGGCAACTCTCTTCAAGTCAGAAGTCATGACGGACCCCTCGAGGAAGCGCGGTTGATCCCATGATGGGTCGAACTGCTGGAAACATCCAGGGGCGAAGGTCACGAGGCCTGCCGCCTGCGCAAACGGCATGGGGGGAGAGCTAGGGGCCCGGTCATGCCCGTCCGGGCGAGGCGTCGCTTGACCCCCAGTCAGTGAGAGAAGAACCGCGCCAACTCGTCGGCGGTCTCCTCCGGCAACTCCTCGGCCAGATAGTGGCCACACGCCAGCGCCCGCCCGCGCACGTCGGTGGCCCATCCCCGCCAAACGGCGAGCACGTCGTACCAGGCCTCGAGCTTGGCCCTCGCCCCCCATAGCACCAGCAATGGACATTGGATCCTCTGCCCCGCCTCCTGGTTGACACGGTCGTGCTCGCAGTCGATGGTGGCCCCCGCTCGATAGTCCTCGCATATACCGCGTATGGTCTCCGGGTCACGGAAGCAAGCGAGGTAGTCGGCGACTGCTTCGTCAGCGAAGACGTCGCCGGGGCCGCGGGTCGTATGCCAACGCCAGAACCAGTCGGGATCAGCGCCGATAAGCCGCTCGGGCAGAGGTGACGGCTGGGCAAGGAAGAACCAGTGATAAAGAGCCAAACCAAACTCCCGGTCGACCCGGTCGAAGGCCTCGCCGGTTGGGATGATGTCGAGCACGGCCAGCTTGAACACTGCTTCGGGATGGTCGAGGGCCATCCGGTAGCCGACCCGGCCACCGCGATCGTGTCCGGCGACAAAGAAGCGCTCCGCGCCGAGGTGGCGCATCACCGCTAGCTGATCGAGAGCCATCACCCGCTTCGAGTATGGCTGGTGATCCGCGGTGGAGGGCGGCTTCGAGCTCATCCCGTAGCCGCGCAGGTC
>DATHSX010000124.1:0-2516 GCA_035463935.1 Acidimicrobiia bacterium
GAGTCCCGAGGTTCCCCCGATCACCACGACTGCTTCACTCATCGCTCCTCCTTCGTGTCGAGATGCTCGGTGCCGTTCTTGGTCAGCGGGGTGGCGGGGGGCGGGGCGGGGAGACAACGCATTGGACGCGGGCCGACAAACGCTTGCATTCCCGGGGCGAAGATAGATAGCCACCCCTCTTTCCCGCAACAGTCACGGCCGCGATGCCACCCGCCGGGGGCTTTGACATCCCCGGCCGCCGGCTCCACAATTCCAACGCCACAATTGCAACGTTTGTCGACCGCCCCCACCAGTGGGCCCGTCAGCGAGGAGAGGTCGTCGTGCCAAGCGCCAGTGCTGGGGAGTTTCCGGTAGCCACGACTGCGTCGCCGGGGGTGATGGCAGTCGATTGGGAGGAGCGGGTCAACTTCGAACGGCTGCGCAACCATCGTCTGGCCCGGGTCCGCGAGCAACTGGAACTGCACGATCTGGGGGCTCTGCTTCTCTTCGAGACTTCCAATATCCGTTATGCCACCGCCACCGCCATCGGTTATTGGGCTTTCAACAAGGGGGAACGCTGGGCGTTGATAACTCGCAACGGTCGGCCCCGGATCTGGGATTTCGGCTCGGCGGCCAAGGCCCACCGGCTCCAGCTTCCCTCCCTGTTCGACAAGCAGAACTCGATCGGTGGCAACACCGGACTGCAGGGGGCGATCGGCCCCGAGAGCGGTCTTCACGCCCGGGCCGCCGCCGAGATCGCCGCCGCCCTCCGCGAAGAGGGCGTGGCCGGCGAGGCGCTCGGGGTGGACATGGCCGAGACCGGAGTGTTCCTCGCCCTGCTGAAGGAGGGCTTGAACGTGACCGACGGCCAGCAGGCGATGATGATGGCCCGGGAGATCAAGAGCCCCGACGAGATAGTCCTGCTTACCCAGGCCTGCGCCATGGTCGACGGGGTCTATCAGGACATATTCGAGTATCTCAAACCCGGAGTGCGGGAGAGCGATGTGGTCGCCTTGGCCCACGCCCGCCTGTTCGAGATGGGCTCGGAGTTCGTCGAGGCGATCAACTCGATCGCCGGGGAACGCTGCTCGCCGCATCCCCATGTGTTTTCCGACCGGTTGATACGTCCCGGCGATCAGGCGTACTTCGACATCATCCATGTCTTCAACGGTTATCGCACCTGTTATTACCGCACCTTCGTGGTGGGCCGGGCCACCAAGGCCCATCGTGACGCCTTCAAGCAGTCCCGGGAGTGGATGGACGCCGCCATCGCCCAGGTCAAGGTGGGCAATACCACCGATCAGGTGGCTCGGGTCTGGCCCCGGGCCGAGGAGTTCGGCTTCGAGGACGAGATGGACGCTTTCGGGCTCCAATTCGGGCATGGGGTCGGTATCGGGCTGCATGAGCGTCCCATCATCAGCCGTCTCAACTCGCTCGACGATCCGATCGAGATCAAAGAGGGGATGCTGTTCGCGCTGGAGACCTACGCTCCGGCCAAAGACGGACGCTCCGCGGCGAGGATCGAAGAGGAGATGGTGGTGACGGCCGACGGGCCCAAGGTCATCACCCTCTTCCCGTGCGAGGAGCTCATGGTCGCCAATGAGTATTGACCGCGGTCTGCTCGATTACTCGACCCGGCGCCCCCGGCTTCCCGATCCGGTGAACTACTCGAATGACGGCCTCGACATCCCCCTCGATACGCGGGTGCGGATGTACGAGTTGCAGCAGGTGCTGCGTCAGTTCGAGAAGCGCGCTTATGACATGTTCATGCAGAACCTGGTCAAGGGCACCTCGCACCTCTCGCTGGGGATGGAAGCCATCGCCACCGGGTTCGGGCTCGTGCTGCGCCCCGACGATTACACCTTTGCCACCTACCGGGGACACGCTCACACCATCGCTCGGGGTGCCGCGCTCGGGCCGGTCCTGGCCGAACTTCTGGGCCGGGAGAACGGCATCCTCGGCGGCAAAGGCGGGTCCATGCATCTGACCTCCGTCGAGCACGGGATGATGGGCAGCTACGCCATCATCGGCGCCCACCTGTGCGTGGCCAACGGGGCGGCCTGGTCCGCGCAGCTGCGGGGGACGGATCAGGTGGCGGTGGCCTTTTTCGGCGATGGCACCACCAACATCGGTGCCTTCCATGAGGCGTTGAACTTGGCGGTGGTCTGGAATCTGCCGGTTGTGTTCTGCTGTGAGAACAACCTCTACATGGAATACACCCCGATCGACCTAGTCACCGCGGTGCGTCATCCGGCCGCCGATCGAGCCCCGGCCTACGGGCTGGACCCGATCCTGGTCGACGGCAACGACGCCGATGCGGTCTATGTAGCCGCCCGGGGGGCGGTGGAAAAGGCCCGCCAGGGGAAAGGCCCCTCTCTGATGGAAGCCGTCACCTACCGCCACGGCGGTCACTCCCGAGCGGATCCCGGTAAGTACCGACCGGCCGCTGAACTGGAGGCGTGGCTGGGTCGTGACCCGATCCCGATGTACCACCAGCGGCTCCTCCGGTTGGGAGTCCCCGAAGGCCAGCTGGCCTC
>DATHSX010000125.1:0-3182 GCA_035463935.1 Acidimicrobiia bacterium
CAATCCGGCGGCCGAGGTGCAGTACCTGCTTTCCGATTCCGGTGCGAAGGTCCATCTGGCCGAGGATCAGGAGCAGGCGGACAAGGTCATGGAGGTGATCGACACCTTGCCCGACCTGGAGACGATTATCCATGTCGAACCCCGCGGTTTCCGGGCATGGCGAGGGGACTCCCGCTTCATTTATTGGGCGGACTTCTTGGAGAGCGGCCGCCGGCATCGCCAGGAGCACCCTGCCGCAGTCGAGGAGATCATGGCCGAGGCCCGGGCCGACGACGTGATGACCCTGGTCTACACCTCCGGGACCACCGGCCCTCCCAAGGGATCGATGCTCACCAACGCCAACTTCGTCTACTGCGTTGAGAACGTTGTCAACGTCGACGATCGCTTGCCCGGCAACATCAAGCCCGGTCCCGACGACCAAATCTTGACGTATCTGCCCCTGTGTCATGTGGCCGAGCGGATCTTCTCCACCTGGACCATGGCCCAGTGCGGGACGGTGTTGAATTTCGCCGAATCGATCGACACCGTTCAGCAGAACCTACGCGAGGTTCAGCCGACGCTGTTCTTTGCGGTGCCCCGGATCTGGGAGAAGATGCACGCCGGCGTCCTCATCAAGGGCAAGGACGCCACCGCTTTCAAGCGGCTCTGGTTCGCGGCGGGACTCAAGCTGGCCCGGAGTGTGGGGCGGCGCCAGGTGGCCAACGGCGGTAATCACACCATCACCTCTCGCCTGCTCTACCTGCTGGGCTACCCCCTGGTCTTCCGGGCGCTGCTGGAACGGGTTGGTCTCCGGCGCTGCCGGTGGGCCGGTTCGGGGGCCGCCCCCATCGCCCCGGAAGTACTGGAGTTCTTCATCGGGTTGGGGGTCCCGGTTTTCGAGTTGTACGGCATGACCGAGAATTCGGCCGTGGCCACCTACAACCCGGTAGGCCGGATGAAGCTGGGGACCGTGGGCGTGCCCTATCCCGGGATCGGCTTTCGAATCGACGAGGAAACTGGCGAGATCCAGACCAAGCATCCGGGAGTGTTCAAGGGCTATTGGAACCTGCCCGACAAGACCGCCGCCACCTTCACCGAGGACGGGTGGCTCAAGACGGGGGACGTGGGGGTATGGATCGACGGGACCCACGTCAAGATCGTCGACCGGATCAAGGACATCATCATCACTTCCGGCGGAAAGAACGTCTCCCCCTCGGAGATCGAAAACAAGCTGAAGACCTCGCCGTACGTGAAGGAGGCAATGGTCATCGGTGACCGGCGCAACTACCTGACCGCTCTGATCGGGATCGAGATGGATACGGTGGGCGACTGGGCCACTCGCCGCGGGCTTCCCTACACGACCTACCGCGACCTGTCCGAGAAGCCGGAGGTGATCGAGCTCATCCAGAAGGTCGTGGACGAGACCAACGAGCAGTTCGCTCGCGTGGAGACCATCCGCAAGTTCCGAATGATCCCCAAGGAGCTCGATCACGAAGACGGTGAGCTCACCGCTACCCAGAAGCTCAAGCGCAACGCCATGGCGGCGATGTTTGCCGAGTTGATCGAAGAGATGTATCAAGACCAATCGCGGTCGAGGGCATGATCTCGATCGCGTTGGTGGGTCAGGCTGGCCCCCCGGCCGGCTTTGACAAGCTGCTCAATGCGTTGATCAACGGGGTAGCGCTGGGGGCCGTCTACGCCCTGCTCGCCCTCGGCTTCGTGATCATCTTCAAAGCGACTCAGGTGATCAACTTCGCCCATGGCGCCCTGGCTGCGATTGGCGCCTTCCTGACCGCTTCTTTCTTCGGGGTCCTCAACTTTCCGGGCCGTTTCCTGCCCGACATGCCCACCTGGGCGCGGTGGAGTCTGTCCGCTGTTTGCGCGGTGATCGCGGCCGGGGTGGTGGGCCTGATCGCCGAGCGAGTCTTCATTCGCCCCATGGTCGGCGAGCCGCTCTTCTCGGTGGCGATCATCACCATCGGCGCCGACATCATTCTCCGCACTATCAACGACGACTTCATCGGCCAGGGAGCCCGTTCGATGGGCGATCCCTGGGGGATCCAGGTCGTGCGCCTCGGCGACCTCTTCGTCAACCAGACCCAGATGGTCACCGTCGGGGTGTCGATCCTCTGTTTCCTGCTGGTGGCATTGTTCTTGCGGAGCCGGCTGGGGGTGGCGATGCGAGCCACCGCCTTTGACCAGGAGGCGGCCCAGGCTCAAGGGATCAACGTCGGCCGGATCTTTGCGATCGCCTGGGCAATCGGTGCGGCACTAGCTGCGGTCGCGGGGATCTTTTCGTCGGTGGCACCGCGAGCCGCCGGGGTGACCAACACCACCGCCTTTGTGGTCTTTCGAGCCTTCCCGGCCATCATCATCGGAGGGTTGGATTCGGTGGTCGGCGGGGTGGTCGGAGGATTTCTGGTGGGGATCGCCGAGGTCGTGATCGGCACCTACACGGCCGGTATCTCCAATGTCGTCGGGCTGGGATTCGGGCTGGTGGTCCCGTATCTGTTGATGCTGGTCTTCCTTCTCATCCGTCCATACGGATTGTTCGGCACCGAGGAGATCCGCCGGGTATGAAAGCTCCGCGGCGGGAGTCGGAGGTCGGACGGCGGAGATGCTGGTTCGGTCGGCGCCTTCTGCCCTCCACCGTCGGTCCCGGCGCCGGAGTCGCCGCATGAGGGGCCGCCCTCTTCTCTTCACCTCCTATAAGGCGGATTCGGCCATGTTCCCCTCCACCACCCGCAAGGTGGCGATGGGGGTGCTGCTCCTGCTGGCCTTCACCCTGCCCCTGCAACTGGTGCCCGGGCTGAAGTGGCTCGGGGAGGGCTTCTGGATGGTCGTCCTTGGTCAGGCGCTGATCTTCGTGATCGGCGCTCTCGGTCTCAACATCCTGACCGGGATTGCGGGCCAGGTATCCCTGGGTCACGCCTTCTTCATGGGCGTCGGGGCTTATACCGCGGTGGTCCTCGGGGGCGAGCAAACCAACACCCTCGTCGGGTACGGCCTGCCGATCTGGATCTGGCTTCCCGCCGCCGGGATCGTGGCGGCGCTGGTCGGGGCGCTGGTGGCCCCGACCGCGGTCCGGGTGCGGGGTCTCTATCTCGCCTTCGTCACGATCGCCCTGGTCTTCATTGGCGATCACATTTTCCGCAACGTTCGCAACGTCACCGGCGGGCCTTCGATCGGCCGGGAGTGGCCGT
>DATHSX010000126.1:0-3848 GCA_035463935.1 Acidimicrobiia bacterium
ATGGCCGCCGCCCGCTGGATCGATCGGCTCGCCCTTGCCAACCTTCTCCTGGCCGCCATCGCATTCCTGGCCGGTGCCCTTCTTCTCTGACCCCTCCGCCGGGCCGCGCGACGATGGTCACTGACCTTCTACCCGACTGGATGCGGGCGGCGCGGGATCGAGCACCGCTCTACCGCATCGTGGCCGACCGCTCGCCGGCTTACTGGCACGATCCGGACGATCTCTCCGCGACCGCGGCCTCCCTGGATGACCCATTTGGGGGGCGTCATGATCCGTCCCGGCCTCCCGTGGTCTTCCCTCAGCTGGCCCGGGACCTTCCCCTGTTCTGGGCGCTCGACGCAGGAGATCTGGACCGGATGGCCCGCGAGCTGGCCTCCTCCTGGATCGAACTCGGCATCGTCCCGGATGAGAGGGTGGCTTTGTACGACTACTCCTCGTCGCCGATCGTCGCCTATGCCTCCCGGGCCTTCATGCCGCACTTGGAGCAGGGGGCGGCCGACCTGCTCTCCTGCCTTCCCATCTGCAACGACGGGCTACCCGAACTGGCCGACCGCTGTGCCCACATCCTCGAATACGTCCGACCGTCGACGCTGTTCATCGACCTCGACGTCGTCGAGCCGCTGCTGCGGGCCATCGATCGGTCCACGCCCCGTCCCCAGCGGCTGGTCGTGACCGCCGACGAGCGTCCGGCGCCCCCTGACCAGATCGAAGGCTGGCAGGGGGCCCTGGGGGCCCCGGTTACCCAAATGCTGCGCTGTGACACGGCGCTCTTTTTCGCTCCCCCCTGCCCGGTCCAGCCCCTCACCTTCCACCCCTCCCCCGCTTTCGTGGTCGAGGCGCGTGCTCCGGATGGACCGGACTTCCCGGGGGGCCGAATAGCCGTCACCAATCTCGCCGTACGGTCATCGATCGTGGTCCGGTACCTGACCGGTTTCCACGGAGCGGTCCACCCCGGTGAATGCCCCTGCGGACGCGAGGGGGCGGTCGTGATCAGCCATGCGTGAACCGGACGGTGAATTCTTCGATCCGGGGGAGGCGGCACCGGTCGATCAACTCGTGGCGAGACGGTGGCAGGCGATCAACGAAGTGCTGCGAGTCGCCTTCGAGGACCTGCCCTTTTACCGGAGTCGGTGGACGGCGGAGAGCTTCCGGCCCCCGGCCAGGGCCGACGCCGATACTTTCTCCGCGGTTCCGATCATGCGAAAGCTCGACTTGGTCCAGGCCTCCCGCCAGAACCACTCGATGCAAAGTGGCGTGGAGGCCCTGCTCGGACAGGCGCCGTCCAATCTGGTGGTGACCTCAGGCACCAGCGGGTTTCACACCTTCGCCCTCATCACCGGCCACGACCTCGACGGCGCCGGGCTGCGGGCCCAGGCCCGAGAGTTGTGGACCATGAAGGTCCGCCCGGGCATGCGGGTCCTCAGCATCAGCCCGGCCTGGCACGCCCTGGGCTTATACGAAAGCAGGGCCCTAACCGAGATCGGGGCGGTGCCGGTGATGCCCTGGGGAACCCTGACCCCCCGGTTTGCGGGCGACATCCTCACCGCGGTATCCCAACTAAAGCCCGAGCATCTCCTCGTGACCGCCCGTGCCATCCGGATGGTGCTGGCCGAATGTGATCGGCAGAAACTCGACGCCGGGCGGGTGTTTCGTACCGTCCGCTACCTGGGTTGTGCAGGGGAACCACTGTCGGGTCCCTTCCGGGACTACCTCCGCAACCGGCTCGGGCTGGAGGACGTTTTCGAACGGGGTGGGTCGGGAGATGGCATGTTCGGCGGCGCCGAGTGCACCGCACATCTCGGTCACCACATCTCGGCCGACGTCCACTACGTCGAGATCGTCTCCCCGCGCACCGGGGCGACCCTTGGCCCCGGTCAGCGGGGCACGGCGGTGGTGACCAACCTGAGCCTGGGCCGTTCGGTCTACATTCGCTTCGACACCGAGGACGTGGCCGAGATCATTCCGCGTCGCTGTCCCTGCGGACGCACCCATCCGCTGGTTGAGTTCTACGGCCGCCTGGCGGATTCGGTGGTAGTCGAGGACCGTATCGTGGCGCCCGGTGACGTGAGGATGGCCCTCGATGAGATCCCGACCACTCGCTTCCGGCCCTTCTCCATGGGGGGAGATGGCGCCGGCGGAGTCGTGATCGGCCTCCACGGCGCCGAGGATCTGTCCGCCGCGGAACTGGCCGGAGCGAAGGCCGATGCCAGCGCCCGCCTCGGGCTGGCGGTGGCGATTGTGCCGGCCGGCGTCGAGCGCGCCGGCTGGAAAGAGGTAAGGGTCGCCAGACCGGATACGGCGGATGACTAAATCCATCGACGTTCTCCCCACCTGGTACTGGCCCGACGGGGTTCCCCGGTACCTGTCGCCCCCCCGGTCTTCGGTGTACGCCACCACGGTGGAGCGTTGGGCCCGGCGGAATTCGACCGGCATCGCCCTGCGCGGAAGCCGCGACATCTCTTACGGGGAGTTGGACGGCATGGTCAAAAACGCCTCCGCCCGGTTGCGTCAGATCCTCCCCGCCGGCCAGAACGGCCCCGCACCACGCATGGCCATCGTTACCCATCCCGACGTGGACTCGGCCATCGCCATGCTGGGAGCCCTCCACGCCGGGGCAGACACCCTCCTGCTCGACCAGTCGATGCCGGCCGGCGAGGTGACGGCCGCCCTGACAGCCTTCGGGTGCCGGGTGCTGGTGACCGATCGCCCACCGGGGTCGCCGGCTTGGGAGACGATCGCCCCGGGCGCTCTCGCCGACCCGCCTGCGCCCGATGCTGCGGCCGTACCCGAGTCCCGGGCGGGGCGGTGGGCTTTTCATTGGGAGCGGTCGTTCGCCCTGCAGCCCAACGCAGTTCTGCTCGGGTGGGCACTGGCCTTCCGGGCCTTTGCCGGCCTGCGTACCTCCGATCTCTTCCCCGTCTTCCGGGGCCTGTCCCAGTGGGAAGGTGTCGTCGGTCTGCTGGCCCCGCTGGCGGTCGGAGCCACCTGTCTGCTATCCACCACCTCTTTCCTCGAGGCGACCCGGACCCACCGCCATCCGGCCACCGCCGGATCGTGGCTGGCTTGGAGCCAGGCGGAAGCGATCCTCGAGGACGCCGGGCCCGGCGGGAGCGACGGACCCGGCGAGTGGATCTACGTCTCGGTCGACTCCCCGATCCCGGTTAGGAAACGACGGCGGTTGGGCCGGCTCCTCGGAGCCCAGGTGTTGACGGTGTTCGGAACCCCTGCCACAGGCCCGGTCGCAGCCTCACCCCGCGAGTGGTCGATCGACGAAGCGGTGGGCACCCCGATCACCGGAGTGGACCTCGTGCCTCTGGACGAGACCCGGCGGCCGGCCGAGCCCCCCTGGCATCTCCTCGCCAGCGCCCGCGTCGGGGTGAAGTCGTCCTTCTTCGGGCCGGGGATGGAATTCGAGGGTCCGGCCGCTGACCGCTACTCGGCGGATGGAGTCCTCGATACCGCCGCCCAGGGCCGCGTGGACGCCAACGGCCTCCTCTACCTGCTCTGATCCCTTCGCCGCTACCTAATGCGGTACCGTCTGTGGGCTCGCCCGGAATCGGTCAGGACTGGTCCTGGCGCCAGAAGATCAGCTTCTTGTCGAGCCACTCGAGGCTGAAGTAGAAGGCCGCCCCGATGGCTGACAGGATGATGATGACCGAGAAGACCCGATCGATTCGGAGCTGGAAGTTGTAGGTGTCGAGCAGGAACCCGAGGCCTTCGCTAGCACCGACGAACTCGCCGACGATCGCTCCGATGAGGGCGAAGGTGAGGGCCGTCTTCACCCCGGCAAAGATGAGCGGAGCGGCATTGGGCAGTTCCACCTTGCGAAAGATCTGCCAGCGCGAGGC
>DATHSX010000127.1:0-2653 GCA_035463935.1 Acidimicrobiia bacterium
TCAGGCCGGTGCCGCCCGCATCGACCACCCCCGCCTTGGCTAGCGCCGGCAGCATCTCCGGCGTGCGAGCCAGGGTGTCGGCGCCGGCGGCGCGGGCGGCGACCAGCACCGCAGTCAGGTCTGCTCCCAGGCGGGCAGTCACCCGGGCGGCCTCAGCTGCCTCCCGGGCCACGGTGAGAATGGTGCCCTCGACGGGGCTCAAAACGGCTCTGGTGGCGGCGGCGGCAGCAGCCACCATGCCTGCGGCCAATGTGCCGCCATCCACTACCCCCGCGGCCCGGAGGTGGCCGGTCAGGGTTCTGAGGTACTGGGCAAGGATCACCCCCGAAGCACCCCGCGCTCCCATCAGCGAGCCGTGGGCTATGGCATCGCAGACGTCATCCAGTCCGCTCGCCCCGCTCGAGTGATTCACCACCGATTGAACGGTCAAGCTCAAATTGGTGCCGGTGTCCTCGTCGGGCACGGGATATACGTTGAGCCGGTTGATGGTCTCGCGGTTATCGAGAAGAGCCTGGAGGTAGACCTGAAACACCTCCTGTAAGGCAGGGGCATCGAGCACGGGCAGGGCCACGGGAGGATCGTATAGGTCGCCTGCCGGCGGATTGGATCGGGGTCGGGTGCCCAGCCTTCTACGGTGAGGGGGATGGGCACAACCTCGCCGCTGCGACGGCCCGGCTTCGTCCGTCTGGTCACCGCACAGGCGATCTCCTCCGTCGGCGACTGGCTCGCCACGTTCGCAATGATGGCGCTCGTTCTGGCCATCACGGGATCCTCGGCCGCCGTCGGGGGGATTCTCGTTCTCCGGTTGTCGCCGGCGGTCCTCGCCGGTCCGGTCATCGCCCGGGTCGTCACCCGCTGGAACGTGCGCAGCATCATGCTTCGCGCCGACCTGGTGAGGGCGGCGATCGCGGCCCTCCTCCCCCTGGTGGCGGAA
Organism: Acidimicrobiia bacterium; assembly: GCA_035463935.1. Classification (GTDB taxonomy): domain Bacteria; phylum Actinomycetota; class Acidimicrobiia; order Spongiisociales; family ZC4RG35; genus DATEEG01. The sequence goes on from DATHSX010000127.1 coordinate 935, forward strand.
CTGTGGTGGGTTTATGGCTGGGCACTGGCCCTCGAGTTGGTGACGTTGGTGGCGACGGCCGCCCGCGACGGCAGCGTCTCCCTCCTCGCCGATGCCGACGACCTCCCGCTCGCCAACGGGTTGCTCATGGCATCCACCTACGGGAGTCTCCCAGTCGGTGCTGCGCTTTTCACGGCCATCGGCGTCCTGTTAGCTGGCCCCGGGCGTCTTGTGCTTGCTTTTGGGCTCGATGCCCTCACCTTCCTGGGCTCCTATCTGCTTGTGTCCCGGATCACCGAGTTGAGCACACAGACCCCTCCCGCCCTGAGCGCCAGCCGCGGGCCGTCGCTGCGGGGGGCCCTGGCGGTCCCGATCGTGCGGAGCACGATCGGGCCCCTGACCGTGGCGGCGTTGGGGATCGGGACCCTGTTCTCGCTTGGGATCGTCTTTGTTCGAGACACGCTCGGCGCCGGCGAGGAGCAGTTCGGTGTTCTCGTGGTCGTGTTCGGGGCAGGCGCTTTGCTCGGCCTCTGGATCAGGCAATCGCGGCCGCCGGCCCGCGGAGTGGTGTGGGCGGTGAGAGTCGGGGTGGCGGTGATGGGGGCGGTGCTCACCGCGATGAGCCTCGTGACCTCGCTCGCCCCCGCCTTCGTGGCCGCCCTCGCCTTCGGTGCGGCCGCCGTGTACGCAATCGTGTCTGGAATCACGGCGCTGCAGACCTCTGTCGCGGAGGATCGACGACTCCTCGCCCTGGGCGCCTTCCACGTGGCCATCCGGGTTGCCCTGGGGCTGGGCGCTCTCGGCGCCGGCCTGGCCGCCGATCTCGTCGGTACGGCGGCTTGGCCTTTGGTGGGCCGGGTCGACGGGATACGGGCGGTCATGTTTGGCTCGGGCGTGATCGTGGTGGCCGGGGCGCTCGCCACCAGGGCGACGTCGGTAGCCCAATCCTGACCCCTTGTCCGCCGCTTCCACCACAGTCCCGGTCTCATCCGTCCGGGTGTAGGCCGTAACCTCTTAGGCGCGTGCAGCACTCGGCTACCGGTCGACATTCTCAGCGCCTCAAGCTGGTGCTGATGATGCTGGTGGGCTTCATGGTGGTCGAACTGGTCACTGGGATCTTCACCCGCTCGCTCGCCCTCGTCTCGGACGCAGTCCATATGGGCACCGACGCCCTGGGGGTGGGAATGGCCCTGGCGGCAGCAGTCGCCGGCCGCGGGGGCGCCGCCGGGTCCCGTACCTATGGTCTCTACCGGCTCGAAATACTCGCCGCTCTGGCTAACACGGTGCTGCTGTTCGGGGTGGCGGGCTATGTCGTATGGGAAGCCGTCCGCAGGTGGGGCGACCCTCCCGGCATCTCCAGCGGCCCGATGTTGGCGGTGGCCGTCATCGGCCTGTTGGTCAATCTCGCCGGCTGGCGGTTGCTGGCCGCCGGAAGTGATTCGCTGAATGTGATCGGGGCTCGCCTCGAACTGCTCGCCGACCTGGTGGGCTCGATCGGCGTGATCATCGCCGCCCTCCTGATCCGTTTCACCGGGTGGCTTTATGCCGACCCGCTGGTGGCTATCGCCCTCGCCCTCTTCATCCTGCCCCGGGCTTTCCGCTTGGGACGGGAGGCCGTGCGAATCCTGGTCCAGGCGGCCCCTCCCCATCTCGACCTCACCCAGGTCCGGGAACGCCTGGCCGCCTTGCCGGGAGTCGTGGACATTCACGACCTGCATGTGTGGACGCTTACCTCCGGGA
>DATHSX010000128.1:0-2844 GCA_035463935.1 Acidimicrobiia bacterium
GCCGCCACTTCGGGGTGTCACCTTCCGGCAATTTCGACGGCCGCAACATCCTGCACATTGCCCGCTCGGTGGCTGAAGTGGCCGAGGAGACGGGAGTGTCAGCAGAGCAGGCCGCGGCCACGATCGAGCGGGCGAAGGAGCGATTGCGAGACCACCGCCGGTTGCGCATCCGACCCGGCCTTGACGACAAGGTGGTGGCCGCGTGGAACGGGCTCGCCATCAGGGCGCTCGCTGAGGCCGGTGCCGCCCTCCCCAATCCGCGATACCTGGATGCCGCCCGCCAGGGAGCCCGGTTTGCCCTCACCCGCCTGGTCCGCCCCGACGGGACCCTGGCCAGGACATGGGCTAAGGGACGCCCGGGCGAGGTGAACGGCTTCCTCGACGACTATGCGGCCACGGCGCTCGGCCTCTTTGCTCTCTACGCGGCCACGGGGGAGACGGAGTGGTTTGCGGCCGGGAGAGATCTGACGCTGCGCATCGAGACACTGTTCGCCGACGGCGAAGGGGGGCTGTTCGCCAGTTCCAGCTCCGACCTGATCAAGCGTCCTCAGGACCTTCTCGACACTCCCTCGCCTTCGGGCACCTCCCTTGCCGCCGAGGCTTGTCTCGTCCTGTCGCTCTACACCGGAGATCCCGACCTGCGGGACCGGGCCGGGGGCTATCTGCGCTCGCTTGGCCAGATCATCGAGCGTTATCCGTCGGCTGCCGGCCACGCCCTGGCGGTGCTGCTGAGTCTCGACCGTGGCACCCATGAGCTGGCGGTGGTGGGTGCCGATGCCCGTCTGGTGGGGGCTCCCTACTGGCAGCGGTATCGGCCACATATCGTGATCGCTACCTCCGAGGGCCAGCCGGGCGTGGAGATCCCGCTGCTCGAACGGCGCGGCCAGCCGGGACGTACGCTTGCCTACCTCTGTACCGGCTTCACCTGCCTGGCACCGGTCGATTCGTCCGCACGACTTTCAGAACTGCTGGAGAGCACCTGAGCCGCCAGCCAGACATAGCTCACCCAGATCAGGTTCGCCACCAGCAAATGCAGCTGACGCAACCACAGCGGCGTGCCCATGACCACGTTGCCGATTCCGAGCAGCACCTGTATGCCCGTGAGGACCACCAGGTGCCGGGCGGTGGCGAACCGCGGCAAACCCCGACTGCGGACCGCTACCAGTGCGGCGCTCACCGTCAATATGGCCAGCAGGGGATGCACGATCCGGAGCCGTGTCAGGAAGTGCTCGGTGCTCGCGAAGTCGGCGGCGAGTCCGACAACCAAGCTTTCGGAAGGGAACAGTGTGTCGGCGAGAGCCGTGACCGCCCCGGACGCGGCAATGGCGGCCAGCGCCAGCCCTCCCGCCGTGAGCCACCGGGCTGCCCGCCCCCGAACCATGAGGTGCTCAGGCTCGCCGGCCTCCGAGAGGAACCAGACCGTAAAGGTCAAGGCTGCCAGGAGCAGCAGGGTGTTGACGAGATGGAGCGGAACCGAGATGGCCCGTGCCAGCGAGGCGTCATCGGCGACCCATTCGAACAGGACGATCAGGGCACCGATCAACGCCTCGCCAACAATGGCCAAGCCCGCCACCCGGGCTGCGATCAGGGCCCCCCGCGGCACGTGTGGCCGGCGATGGGTGGCCACGACCAGCAGGCCCACCAGGACCAACGCTACCCCACTGGCACTGCGGTGCGTGAACTCGATCGCGGTCGGGCCCAGACCGCGCAGACTGGCTAGCTCAGGTAGGAGTTGTCCCTGGCACACCGGCCACGACCGGCCGCATCCCGCTCCCGAGTGAGTCGCCCTGACCAGCGCGCCCAACAGGATCGTCACGAGATTCCAGCCGATCGTGAACCAGGCCAACCGGACGGTTCGATCCATCGATTTCCGAGGTTAGGGGCCACGCCACCGCCTGCCGCCGTCGCCCGCGGCCCTCCCTCATATGCTGACCGTGGCCATGGAGATCCACGAAGATGTCCTCAGCACCATCGGTAACACTCCCCTCGTGCGGCTCGGCCGCCTCCACCCCCCCGGAAATCTGATCGCCAAGGTCGAGCACGTCAATCCCGGCGGCTCGATCAAGGAGCGGATCGCGGTGGCGATGATCGACGCCGCCGAGAGAGAAGGCTTGCTGAGCGAGGGCGGAACCATCATCGAGCCGACCTCGGGGAACACGGGGGTCGGTTTGGCCATGGTCGGCGCGGTGCGCGGGTACCGGGTCATCTGCACAGTCCCCGACAAAGTCTCCAGCGAGAAGATCGATCTGCTCCGAGCATACGGGGCGGAGGTGATCATCACACCGACCGAGTTGTTGCCCGAGCATCCGGAGTCCTATTACGGAGTGGCCCGCCGCCTGGCGGCGGAGATCCCGGGTTCGTTCCGACCCGATCAATACTCCAATCCCAACAACCCCTTGGCTCATTACCACACGACGGGTCCTGAGATCTGGCGTCAGACCGACGGGAGGATCGACGTGCTCGTGGCGGGAGTGGGAACCGGAGGAACCATCTCGGGAGCCGGTAGCTATCTGAAAGAGAGAAAACCCGCCGTCGAGGTAGTGGGGGCCGATCCCGCAGGGAGCATCTTCACCGCCGCCGATCCGAGCGCGGTTCATCAATACAAGGTGGAGGGAGTTGGCGAGGACTTCTATCCCGCAACGATCGACCTGAACGTGATCGATCGGTTCATCATGATCGACGACGCCACCTCGTTCACTACCACCAGGGACCTGGCCCGGGAAGAGGGGCTGCTGGTGGGCGGCTCATGCGGGATGGCGGCCGCGGCCGCTCTCCGGGTGGCAAGAGCAGAGCCGGAGCGGATGGTCGTCGTGATCCTGCCCGATTCGGGACGGGGATATCTCT
>DATHSX010000129.1:0-3340 GCA_035463935.1 Acidimicrobiia bacterium
GTACACCCCGGAAGAGGCCAGGGCTGGTCACGTCACGCCGGGACCTTCCGGCAATCGTGTCCACTGGGGCTGACCCTTCAGTCATCGGTACTCGCAGCCTCTCGGCTATGCCCCAAGGCTTTCGACGATCGGGCCGACCGCCAGTGCGGGCAGATAGGTCAGGGCGCCCACAATCACGACAACGGCCAGCAACAGCACCACGAAGAGGGGACCGCTGGTCCGAAATGTGGCTTCGGTAACGGCTTCGCTTGCCTTTCGATTACCAAGCCTTCCGGCTAGCGCGAGGACTGGGACCAACGTCAAGAAGCGGCCCACGATCATCGCCAGGCCAACAGTCAGCGTGTAGAAGGCCTGGCCGGAGCCAAGGCCGCCGAAGGCCGACCCGTTGTTGTTGGCGCCGGAGGCGTAGCCATAAAGAATCTCGCTCCAGCCATGCGGCCCTGGGTTGTAGATTCCCGCACGGCCCAGGGCCGTTCCTGCCGCTATGCCGCTCAAAACGAGGACCGCCACCTGCGGAGCGATCGTCGCTATCACGGCCAGTTTCACGTCGCCTGCCTCGATCTTCTTGCCGAGCCATTCCGGAGTTCGACCCACCATCAATCCGGCGATGAAAACGGTCAGAATGACGAAGACCAGCATCCCGTTGAGGCCGACGCCGACCCCACCGAACACAACCTCCCCGAGCATCATGTTGACCATCGGTACCGCTCCCCCCAGGGGAGTGAACGAGTCGTGGGCCGCGTTGACCGAACCGTTGGAGAGGCTCGTGGTTACCGAGGCATAGATGCCGCTCTCGGCCGGGCCGAATCGAGTCTCTTTGCCTTCCATATTCCCGCCGGCATTCTCGAGCGACACCTTCGTGTCCGCCCCGGAGCCGTCGGCAGCTCCCGCCGAGCCAACTTCATTGACCACGGCTCCCACCGTCAGCACCACAAAGATCACCGTCATGGCGGCATAGATGGCATACCCCTCCTTGGGTCTGCCGATCATGCGTCCGTAGGCAAATACGAAGGCCGCCGAGATGGCGAGCATGGCCACGACGATGACCGCGTTCGTGAGCGGAGTAGGGTTCTCGAACGGGTGCGCCGAGTTGGCATTGAAGAACCCGCCGCCATTGGTGCCCAGATCTTTGATGGCGATCTGACTGGCGGCGGGTCCGCCGGGTATCACCTGCGCTGCACCTTCGAGCGTCGTGACTTCTACGTAGGGGCTCAGGTTCTGGATCACGCCCTGGCTGATGAAGAAGACGGCCAGCACCAGCGCGATCGGGAGCAAGACATAGAGAGTGGATCGGACCAGGTCGACCCAGAAGTTGCCGAGTCGATCGGTGGTGCGCCTCGCGATTCCCCTGATGAGCGCAGCCGCCGCCGCCATCCCCACCGCGGCCGAGGCGAAATTCTGAACGCTGAGCCCCGCCATCTGGGACAGATAGGAAAGGGTCGCCTCGCCGCCATACGCCTGCCAATTGGTGTTGGTTACAAAACTCACCGCCGTGTTGAACGCGATCCAGGGAGGAACCCCCGCAAGGGCCTGAGGATTGAGAGGTAGCGATCCCTGCAAGCGAAGCAGGAGGTAAAGGACGACGAATCCGACCGCGTTGAAGGCGAGAAGGGCACCGGCGTACGCCTTCCACGAGTGCTCGACCTGTGGATCGACCCGAAGAACCCGATAGATGCCGCGTTCGAGCCATCCCAACCAACGCTCGCTCAGCCTGTTGGTACCGGTGTAGACCGCGGCGAGGTAGCGGCCCAGGGGCATGGCCACCGCCGTTACGACCGCCAGGTAGGCAGGTATCAGAATGAGGCCGGTCATCAGAACTTCTCCGGCTTCCAAAGAGCCACGGCCAGATAGATGGCCGTCAGGAGGCTCACGATGAGCAGCAACCACTCACCGCCTCGCATCAGCCCTCCGGCACCCTTGATAGAGCAACCACACCAGCAGGCAGCTACTCGCCAACACCAGCGCGACACCCAAGTCATTCATTCTGTGAACCACTGCTCGCGTCCGAAACTCAGATCTCGGGCAGTTCTTCGCCGCTGACCAGGCGCAGCAGAGAATCTATGGGAAATGGCTTAGGCAGCAGGAAAGTGCCCGGTCGGCGCTGGCTCGGGCTCGCCCCCACTCCGGCGCTCACTACGACCACTCGTGGCAACTCGACTGAGCGCCGCTCTAGCTCGTCAAGAAGTGCCCAACCGGTGCCATCCGGCAGGTCGAGATCGAGGCACAGCAGGTCGGGAGTGGACAACTCGATCGACTTCAGGGCGTCGGCACTATTGGCGGCCAGTTCTGCCCGATGTCCGGCCGCCTCGAGTACCTCAATCAACAGCGACCCAAACGCGGGGTCGTCCTCGACCACCAGAACATAACGAGGCTCAGTCATGGACGGGCCGCCTCGGAATCGTGACCGACATGGTGGTGCCCCCGTCGGGGCTCGAAACCACTTCGATCGTGCCCTTGTGGGCGTGGACAATCGATCGGGTGATGGCCAGCCCGAGCCCGGTTCCAGTGTCCGACCGCGTGCCGCGGGCGAAGGGCCTGAAGAGCTTCTCCTGATCCTCACGGCTGATGCCCGGGCCTTCGTCGGTGATGGCGACCGTCACCGAACCCTCTTCGGGCCGGAGCGTGACCAGAATCGGAGTACCGGGCGTTGAGTACCGGGCAGCGTTGTCGATCAGGTTCGTGATGACTTCGAGCAACCGCACGGAGTCGCCCACGACCGTTGCATCAGCAGCCGAGGCCACCTGAACCTGTCTGCCCGAAGAGAGGCGGACCCGGTCAGCGGCGTCGTGAGCGAGCCTGCCGAGATCGACCTGCTCCTGGCTCAACCGGAAAGCGCCTCTCTCCAGTCGGGAGAGATCGAGTAGATGATCAATCATCGCCCCGAGGCGATCGACCTCGCTGTTGACCGTCTCCAAAAGCTTGTGCTGCTGGATCTCGCTGAGCTGGAGGCCCGGCTCGAGAACGGTCGTCACGGCCACCTTCATCGATGCAAGAGGAGTTCGTAGATCGTGGCCGACCGCCGCCAGCAGGGCTTTCATGGCCTCGTCCCGGGCCTGCAGCCGTTCGGCCTCCTCGGCTGCCTTGAGCAGTTCCAACTTTTCGGCGATTCGGCTGAGCTCGGAGGCGGCGTAGCCAAGCACCCGGCGGTCCTGGTCGGTGATTCGCGAACCGGCAGGGCTGGCAGCCAGCAGCAGGCCTCCGGTGTCGATGGGCAGCAGCAACACCGGCCGGTTACCTGATCGGGTCTCGATCGTGCGACGCTCGATCCGAGCGAGATCGACCGACACCGCCGGAATCCAATCAGGGATCTCGGTCGCGGGTTGGAGCAAAGCCAGGGTGG
>DATHSX010000130.1:0-2032 GCA_035463935.1 Acidimicrobiia bacterium
ATGTCGGATTGCTCTCCACCGAAACCGTCACCAAGCGGCCGGCGGTGGTCACCACCCCGGAAGGTCAGGACACGATCGCCATCCGCCACATCGGCTACCTGGGGTTCTCCTGGGACCATCGGGCGTTCGACGGGTCGGTCGCGGTGCTGTTCCTGCAGCGGATCAAAGAGAACCTGGAGAACTGGGATTGGAACCAGGAACTGGCATGACGGACCTGCGGCCCAGGGGGGAAGACGGCAGACCGAGATGCCCGACCAGCTGAGGGTCCGGTGGTTGGGGCGGCTGCCCTATCTGGAGGCGTGGGACCTGCAGCGGGCGCTCTGGGAAGGCCGGGTCGAGGGCAGGGCAGACGATTATCTCCTGCTGCTCGAACACCCTCCCGTGTATACCGTCGGCCGCAACGGCGACGGCTCCAATCTCCTGGTTGCGCCGGAGACGCTGGCGGAGGTGGGGGCCGAAATCCACTATGTCGACCGGGGCGGGGACATCACCTTCCACGGTCCGGGTCAACTGGTCGGTTATCCGATCCTCCGGCTCGAGGATCCCAAACAGATCGTTCCCTACGTCCGCCGGGTCGAACAGGGCCTGATCGATACCCTGGCGGCGCTGGGGGTGGAGAGCTGGAGGGAGCCCGGCCTGACCGGGGTATGGACCGCTCGGGGCAAGGTGGCCGCCATCGGGGTCAGGGTCTCCCGCCAGGTCACCATGCACGGCTTCGCCCTCAACCTCGACCCGGACATGGGCTTCTTTCAGAGAATGAATCCATGCGGGATCACCGACCGTGCCGTCACCTCGCTCCGGGAGCTGACCGGCCGGAAGGTTTCGCATCAAGAGGTGCTGGACCTGCTCATACCGCGGTTCGCCCGGGTGTTCGAGTACCAACTGCTCGACACCCAGCTCGGGGCCTTCACCCGGGGCCAGGGCAGTGCCAGCTCCTTCGAGGTCGACCGCCTCCTCGCTAACGGCACCTTCAGTCCCGAGGCCCGGCAGGCCGCCCCGATCCTGATCGGCGGACGCCTCCCCGGCGAGCCGCCCCGGCCGGAGTGGATGAAGGTGACCGCCCACATGGATGCCGACTACCTGAGCTTGAAAAAGCTGATGCGGAGCCTCGATCTGCACACCGTGTGCGAGGAGGCGGGGTGTCCCAACATCTACGAGTGCTGGGGGAGCGGCACCGCCACCCTGATGATCCTGGGCGACCGCTGCACCCGGGCCTGCGGGTTCTGCAACGTCACCACCGGCAAACCGACCGAATACGACGTGCTCGAGCCGTTCCGGGCCGCCCAGGCGATCAAGCAGATGGGCCTCTCCCATGCGGTGATCACCTCGGTCAACCGCGACGACCTGGAGGATGGGGGAGCGGCCATCTTCGCCGCCACCATCCGCGAGACCCGCCGCATCCACCCCGGGTGCGACCTGGAGGTGCTGATCCCCGACTTCAAAGGAGACCTCGCTGCCCTGGAGACGGTGATGGCCGCCCGGCCCGAGGTCCTCAACCACAACACCGAAACCGTGCTCCGCCTCCAGCGGGAGGTGCGGACCGCCGCCAGCTACGGACGGTCGCTGGCCCTGCTGGCCCGGGCCAAGCGCATGAACCCGGAGGGCCTGACCAAATCGGGGCTGATCGTGGGGATGGGCGAGACGAAAGAGGAAATGCTGGCGGCCCTGGCCGATCTGCGGGCGGTCGGCGTCGACATCGTCACCATCGGCCAGTATCTGCGTCCCACCCCCCGGCATCGGCCGATTCATCGCTACGTCCACCCCGATGAGTTCGGGGAATACCGGGAGTTCGGCGAGGGGATCGGCATTCCCCATGTCGAGTCGGGGCCACTCGTGCGTTCCTCCTATCACGCCAAGGCCGCCCGGGGAGTTGTGGCCGTCGGCGCCGGAGCCTGACGGCCCTATCCGGGTCCGAGTGCTCCAGCACCCCTTCGATGGCCCGCTCCCGCTGTTCGGAAGTCAACGAGGGTCCGTTGGGGAGGCAAAGCCCGCGTTCGAATACGTCGGCGCTGACCCTCCCCCCGATGACCTC
>DATHSX010000131.1:0-7667 GCA_035463935.1 Acidimicrobiia bacterium
CAGGAACTGCTGGAGGGCGGTACCGTCCGGCCGATGCATCCGGTGGGTGCCGTCGAGCATCGTCCCGGTGAAGGCCGCTTTCGACCCCGGCTCGCAGAGGTTTTGATGTCCACGCCGGCACTGCCGGCAGTCTCCGCAAGAAGGTATGAAACAAAAGGCCACGCGGTCCCCGGACGCCACGCCGTCCACCCCCGGGCCGACTGCCTCGACCGTCCCCGCCCCCTCATGACCCAACACCGTCGGAAACCGGCGGCGGCCGAGGTGGCCGAGCGACAGGTGATAATCGGAGTGGCAGACCCCGGCCGCCACCACCCTGACCTGCACCTCCCCGGGACCGGGTGGAAGGAGATCGATTTCCTCGACCTCCCCCCGGGCTCCGGGTTCACGCCAGACCACGGCCCGGGTCAACCGACCCTCCACTGCTCTAGTGCCTCCAGGTCGGGCTCGCAGCCGAGACCGGGACCGGCCGGAGCAGCGACGTATCCCTCCCCGTCGATTTCGATGGGCGCGGGCAGCATGAAGTCCCTCCGGTCGACGCTCCAGGCCGGCGGGTCGTACGGCACCTCCAGATAGGGGCAGCGGGAGTAGGCGAGCGCCACGTGCAGATTGACAAGGAGGCCGTAGCCGGTCGACCAGGTGTGCGGCGACCAGGCGGCATCGACCTCTTCCGCCCAGGAGGCCACCCGACGACAGCCCGTAACCCCGCCTGCCAGCACCACATCGTTTTGAATCACGTCCACGGCGGATAGCAGCCTCCGGCTCTCGGAGAGCGTACGGACCATCTCGCCCGCGGCGATGCGGATCCCGGTCTTCTCGCGCAGCCGCCGATAGTCCTCGACTGCCGCGGTATCGAGCGGCTCTTCAAGCCAGAAGACGCCGGCGTCGGCCAGGGACCGGGCACATTCGGTCGCCGTGGCCAGATCCCAGCGGTCGCGCAGGTCCCCCGGCATCCTCCAACCCTGGTTGGCATCGACCAGGAGGTCGAAGTCCGCCCCGACGGCGGCCCGGCAGTTCTCCACCACCCGTAGGTCGTCCCTCCAGTCGGACGCATCGAAGCGGATCTTGGCGGCGCCGATGCCGCGTTCCCTCCAGGCGAGCAGGCGCTCGGCCCTCTGCCCGGCCGGAAGGCGCTCTCCGCAGGAGGCGTAGGCGCGATAGCGGCCTGAACGGCCCCCGAGCAGCCGCCAGAGGGGAAGACCCGAAACCTTGCCGGCGATATCCCAGCAGGCCACCTCGACCGTCCAATTACGACCGCCGTGGAAGTCGACGGTCTCACATATCCGAAAGACCCGTTCGGTGTCGGTGGGGTCGATCCCGACCAGGAATCGTTCGAGCAGAGCGAGGTCGGGTGCCGGCGCACCGCCGCAGCACCCTCTCACTCCTTCGTCGGTATGGACCACGACAATGGTCTCTGGCAAGAAGGTCCGCGGCACCGGATCCCAGGCCGCGGAGAACGGAGGGTCGAGGGGAAACCGATACGAGCGCGCTTCCAGCGAAGTGACCTTCACCGCCAGCGCCCCGTATCAAATCACCTCGTTGTCACGATTCGAGTAAGCCCTGCGCCTCCAGCCATTCCCGGGCCACCTCGTCGACTTCACGCTGGTTGACCGCAACCTCGACCCCCAGCCGGGTCAATTCCTCGGTGGTCATACCGGCCGACGCCTCGTCGAGGAGGGCCTGGAAAGCAGCAGCGTCGTCGAGCTGATCGAGGAAGTCGTTGCGAACCAGGGGGGCGATGTTCTCGGCGGGTTGAGTGTCGAGATCGTCGTCCAAAACGACAAAGCCATATTGGGCGATGGCCGGCTGGGTCGAGCAAAGCCAGGCGAAGTCGATGGCGTCACCATTGAGAGCCTCGGCGATCGGGACGTCACAAGCCGCCAATGACTCCCGCTGGGCGGGCGGGTAGTTGATGCCGTACTGCTCCAGGGCACCCTTGCAAAGCGGGTTCTCGTCGCAGTCGGGGGGAAGGCCCCAGCGCAGATCATCCTGCACCGCCGCGAGATCGCTCATGCTCGCAAGGCCCAGTTCGTCGGCGGTGTCCTGACGCACCACCGCGGCATTGGTGTCTTCCCCGGGCGTGATAGCCAGAACCGTTACGGCCTTGTCAGCGAGGATTCCCGCCAGGCGCTCCCGGTTGGTCTCACCGTCTCCGGTGATCTGGCTGGTGTCGTAGTAGCCCAGCCCAGACCCAACGTATTCCGGTACCAGGTCGACCTGACCCTCCTCGAAAGCGGGGGCACGCTCCTGACGGGAGCCGAGGCCAAACGAGCGCTCGACCGTGTAGCCATTCGCTTCGAGCACCTGGGCATAGATCTCGGCCATCAACCGCGACTCATAGAAGTTATCGGATCCAATCCTGACGGTCGGATTACCCGCACCGCCACCATCACCGCAGGCGCCAACCATCAGCACGAGCACCGCGGCGATGGCCAGGTACCTGACTATCGGTGATCGCTTCCACCCCATGGAACTGTCTCCTTCTGATGCAAGACCCCGGGAACGGGGTCGGCCAACCTTAGCCAGCGGCCCCCCGCCGAGATGGGGCCGAGTCGGGTGACCTCACGCTGGAGCGGAGGCCTCGGTCACCTGACCTATGGCCATTCGCACCCCGGCCGGAGTCATCCGCCGCTGGAGTGCTCCCAGCGCCATATCCACGCCCACCGCCAGCACGGTGACGATGATGGCGCCGCCCACCAGTTCGGGGATCCCGGCCACCCCCCGCAGCCGGCCATCGATGATGAAACGACCGAGCCCGCCAAAGGAGACGATGGCGCCGATGGTGGCGGTGGCGATGACGTTGAGGACTGCGGTTCGGAACCCGCCGACTATCACGCTCGAGGCGAGCGGCAACTCCACGTTACGAAGGATCTCGCCCTCTTTCAGACCCATGGCTCTCGCCGCGTCGACCAGGTCCGGATCAACCGACCGCAACCCGGCATGGGCGTTGACCAGGATCGGGGGGACCGCCAGGAGCACCATGGCGGTAAAGGTGGGGATGAACGAAAGGCCCAGATTGGGCGAATAGCCGAAGGTCGGGGCGAGGGCCAGCGAGACCGGCAGCACCATCACCAGGATGGCGTAGGAGGGAATCGCCCGTCCGATGTTGGCGACGTTGATGGCCAGGCTTCCCCAGCGTCCGGTATGCCCGGTGTACAGGCCGACCGGCAGTCCGATGGCCGTGGCGGCGAGCACCGAAAGACCCGATATCCAGAGATGCTCCCACAGCCGGACCGGGATCCCGGTGGGGCCCTGCCAGTGGGCCGCATCCAGGAACCAGGCCAGGACGTCGCTCATCCGACCGCCCTGCTCCGGACGGTGGCCCATGGGGTGACGCTCTTCTCCAACTGCACGAACAGGACATGGGCGAGGAAGGCGAGCACCACCGAGAGAATGGCTCCGAGCAGATATTTGGTTGGAAAGAGCTGCTGCAGACCCTCGGTGATGAACTGCCCGAGACCCCCGTAGGCGTCGCCGAGGATCGACGCCACGGTTGCCAGCCCTATGACCGTCACCGCCGCCAGCCGGACGCCGGCGATCATGAGCGGGACCGCCAGGGGTATCTGGACCCGGAGCAGCCGTTGGCGCCGGGTGTAACCCATCGCCTCCGCAGCCTCGAGGACTTCCCGGGGCACCGCCTCGAAGCCCGCCACGATGTTCCGGAAGAGGATCAGCAGGGTGTAGGTCGTAAGAGGAATGATCGCGGTCAGCAAGGACAGGCCAAAGATCGGTCGAAGGACGGCGAACGCCGCCAGGCTGGGGATGGTGTAGAGCAGCCCGCTCATCGCCACCACCGGGCCGTACACCTGCGGACGGCGCAAGGCCCACACCGCCAGCCCGAGCGAGACGACAAAGCCCAGGGTCAACGGTATGGCCGTCAGCCGGAGATGCTGGAGCAGCCTTTCGACGATGTCGTCAGGGTTGGAAGCGATCCAATCCCAGTCGATCCAGGCCCGGCCCTCCATCGATCAGGTCGCTCCCTCCAGCGCCAGTGGGGCAGCCGGGGTGGGACCGACGCCTTGCGCCCGCACCCAGTTGGCTATGCCTTCCACTGTCAACACGCCTCGCAGCACGCCCTTGCGGTCGACGACGATTCCGACCTGCACATCGGCTTCTAGCAGCAAAGAGAGCGCGTCCTTCAGGGTGGTGCGGCGGTCCAGGGCCGGAGACATTGGAGAGGCGATGTCCGCGGCCACCGGTGCGTCCCCGGCGAGCATGCTTTCGTGGGCCCATCCCAGCGGGCGACCCGCCTCATCGAGCACCAGGAGGTAGGAGAACGGGTGAGCGCGCAATCGCCGCCTGGCCTCGGCTCCGGGCTCTCCCACGCGGGCGCTGGGCAGGGTCTCCAGGGGAACGTCGCCGACCCGAAAGAGGGACAGCCGTTTGAGGCCACGATCGACGCCCACGAACTGGGCCACGAAGTCCGAGACCGGCTGGGCGAGGATCTCGGCGGGCGTTCCGAACTGAGCCACCCGTCCGCCCTGTTGGAAGACGGCCACCAGGTCGCCCATCTTGATTGCCTCATCGATGTCGTGGGTGACGAAGAGGATGGTCTTGGCCAGATCCTCCTGCAGGCGGAGGAACTCGTTCTGGAGCCGCTCGCGGACGATCGGATCGACGGCCCCGAATGGCTCGTCCATCAGCATGATCGGCGGGTCGGCCGCCAGCGCTCGGGCCACCCCCACCCGCTGCCGCTCACCCCCCGAAAGTTGCGATGGATAACGGCGGGCGTATTGGCCCGGATCGAGCCCCACCAGGTGGAGCAACTCGGCCGCTCGCTCCGCGCACCTCCGGGCGTCCCAGCCGAGTAGCCGGGGAACGGTTGCGACGTTTTCTTCGATGGTCTGATGGGGGAACAGGCCAACCTGCTGGATGACGTACCCGATGCTCCGCCGCAGCTCGATCAGGTCCCTCGTGGCCGCGTCCACGCCGTTGAGGAGAATCCGCCCGGAAGTGGGCTCGATCAGGCGGTTGACCATCTTCAGACTGGTCGTCTTCCCGCAACCGGAGGGGCCGACCAAAACACAGATCTTCCCGGCCGGGACAATGAGGGAAAGGTCGTTGACCGCCCCGGAGCCACCCTTCGCATCCGCGCCGCCGTAACGCTTGGTTACGTGGTCGAACTCAACGGTGGCCGCATTCCCGTCCCGGCTGGTCACCCAGCCGATTGTAAAGGGGGCAGGAAAGGGCCTGCCCGGGACGCTGCTGCCCGGATCAGTGGGCCAGCCCGGGGGTGACCGGGACCAGCTCTCTCACCGCGTGCCACACCCTCGGAGACCGATAGTCCCAGTACTTGGTCCGTTCGATGGCGATGGAGCGTCCACCCTTTAGCCCCTCGGGCAAGATGCCGTTGTGGATGCGGACGGTGCGGTAGAACAGCGGCGAGAGCTCCCGAGCGGCCTGAGCGTGGACTTCACTCGCCCGCCAGGTTTCGCGATCCTCGGCCACGTTGTGGAGGACGAGGTTGGCCCAGTTGCCGTCCGCCAGCTCCATGGACGAGTAGCTCAAGATGCCGGGATAATTGCGGAACTCCAGCACGATCTCGACGTTGGCCTCCTCCAGGCGGGACCCATCACGATCGAGGTGACGCTCCCCGAAAAAGCCCACCACATGAGCCGTGCGCCGGTGCCGCAGGCTCACGGGGTCGGAAACGACGACCCGCCGCTTGAGGCCGTGCACCAGCCACTCGATCGACTGGTAGGGGACCACCGCTTGCTTGCCGCCGTCCATCCGCGCCAGCAGCCCGCGCAGATCCTCGAGCATGTAGCCGAGGATGGCCAGATCGCGGGCGTACAGGCCGGGCGATGTGAAGGGTCGCCGGGCCACCGCCTGGTCGGGCATGAGGACTCGCGCTCGGGTCGTAGCCACGTCTTTCCGAGGTTATCTTCGGCAGATGCCAGTTGCCCGGATAAGCCTTTCCTGGTCGGGTTGGCTTTCGCCGCCGCAGAATCGCCTCCTGGTCGAGGTCTGCAACTGGCTGCGGGAGAGCCGGCCGGTGGCGATCAACCCGGTTGACCGCTGGCAAACCGCCAATCTCGTCTACATGTGCGGACTCCCCACCGCCCGGGCCGGCCTCACCCCCTTGGTGGCCCCGGTGCTGAGGCAGGGCCGCTACGGCGACCGCCCGGTCTACTACTCGGACGTGGTAGTGCGAGTCGACGACAGCGCTCAGGAGCCGTGGGGTCTCGACGGCCGCCGTTTTGCTTTCAATGAAAGGACCTCTTTCTCGGGCTACCTCGCCGTCCGTCACGCCCTGGCGGCCCACGCCGGCCTCCCGGGGCCGCAGTTGGAATGGATTCACACCGGCTCGCATCTGTCCTCCCTGGCTGCGGTAAGAGAGGGCCGGGCCGATGCGGCTGCGATCGATTCGCACATCCTCGATCTGGCGGGAGGGCGCGAGCCGGCGCCGGGCGAGGGGTTGCGGGTCCTCTTTTCGGGTGGCCCCTGGCCCGCCCCGCCGATCTCGGCCACGCCTCGCATGTCGGCCAGCGAGCAGCGGGAGATCCGCCAGGTGCTGGCGGCCATGCACCAGGTTCCGTCGGGAAAGGCCGTCCTGGACTCCTGGGGGGTAGAACGGCTCGCCGAGGTGGAACCGGATGACTACCACGAGTTGGTCCGGGTGGCCGGCGAGGTGGAGTCCCCCCCGTGAAAGCGCGTCTCGTCATCATCGGTTCAGGGATCGTCGGATCATCGGTGGCCTACCACCTGGCCCGACTGGGGTGGACGGACATCGTGGTGGTGGACCGGGGCGATCCGGTCGAGAACCCGGGATCGACCTCGCATGCTCCCGGCGGCGTCGTAGCCCTCTCCCACAACAAGCTTCTGACCCAGATGGCGGTCTATTCCAGCCGGCTCTACGCCTCGCTGGAACCGCTGTCACCGGGTCGGCGCATGGTCAATCGACTGGGAACCCTCGAAGTGGCTATTTCCCCCGAGCGCATGGCCGATCTCGTGCGGCTGCAGGGCGAATCGTTGAGCTTCGGCACCGGGGCCGACCTCCTCACTCCCGCCGATGCAGCAGAAATCCTCCCGCTGCTCGATCCCTCGGTGATGGTTGGGGGGCTGTGGGTCCGCGAAGGCCAGGTCGTGGCCGGAGCCCACGTCAGCGGAGCCCTCCAGCGAGACGCGGGGGTCGCGGTCCTGGGCAACACCGAGGTGCTGGACCTCCAGGTGGAGGCGGGGCGGATCAGGGCGGTCGTGACTACCAGCCCGGAACATCCCCGGATCGACTGCGAGCAGGTCCTGATCGCCACCAACATCTGGGCCCCGATTCTCGGCGAGCGCCTGGGCGTTCCCATCCCCCTCATGGGGTTCGAACATCAATACCTCGTCAGCGGGCCTCTTCCGGAACTGGCCCGCTTCGATCCCGCCAACCCCGACGACGAGATCGTCTGGCCGTCGGTCCGGGACCTCGACAGCCGTCTTTACTTCCGCCAGCACTGGAATGCCTTCGGAATCGGCAGCTACCGGCATGCGCCGCGTCCCGTCCCGGCGCCGCGGCTGGCGTCGGGCGCAGTCCATCCCTTCACTCCCGCCGACTTCGCGGGTGAGCCCTGGCACCGGGCCCGGAGCCTCTTCCCGTTCCTGGCGGCGACCGACTTCCTGACCTACCCCCACGCGATCAACGGCATCTTCGCCTTTCCGGTCGATGGCATGCCGATCATCGGACC
>DATHSX010000132.1:0-6107 GCA_035463935.1 Acidimicrobiia bacterium
CCAGATCTCCCACATCTCGGCGATGGAGGGCACCGTGCCGGGCTTGCCGTAAGCGAAGTCATCGTCAAGACGCGGTACCAGCACCACTCCCCGGGCCCGGCGCAGCCAGTACCTCTCCTCTTGCCAGGCAAGATGGCCCACCATCCAACCGATCGAGTTCATCGGACCGATCCGGAGGGAGCCATCCTCCTCGCTCACATCCCATAGCCCCCGCCGGAACTCGGAGCGGGCGAACCTGAGCTGATTGACCAGGTAGACACTCATAGCGCCCTCACGCCTGGCCGCCGGCCCGCTCCGACCCAACTCCGGCCATAACCGTCTCACGAACCGTCTCACTGGGAATCGGCGCGCTCCAGCGGCGCTCGGTGTCTGCCATCCGCCGTCGGAGTGTAGATATCACCTCGGGCCGCCAGCCGGCGGATCCGGGGGCGGGCGGATCACAAGCGGCCTCCCGAAGCGGTGTTTCGGCACCGAGGGATCGACACTGTCGACCAGGAGCCTGCCTTCGTCCTTGCGGAGCCGTTGGGCGACAATGGGTCATGAGCGACCGCCGCAGGCCGCGGCCGCGCCACGCGGTTGGATTGGGCCGCCGATGATCGACTTTTCTCCTCCCGCCGCCGCCGACTGCGAACTGATCCGACCGGAGTGGTGGGGTCAGCCGGTCAACACGGCCACAACGGCGGCCTTCCTGTTGGCCGCCGTCGCCGTTTACCTGAGGACGCGCCACGGTCGGTTGGGGGCGGCCCTGACCCTTACCGGCCTGGGGTCTTTCCTATTTCACGGGCCCATGATTCCCGGGTCGGAGTGGGCGCACGACGCCTCGCTGGCCTGGTTGATCGTGGTGATCGCGACCATGTCCACCCGCTTGGAAAGGTGGTCCGGCTGGCCCGCTCTGTCGTTACTCGGGATCCTGTTCATGCTCGCTCCGACCACCGCCGATCCGATCGCCGCCGGGCTGAGCGGGGTGGCGGTGGTGGTGGTTTTGCGACGGCCCCCCTCCCGGGTTTGGTGGGCGTTGGGCTTGTTGGCGATGGGAGCGGTAATCGGCCGGTTGTCGGCGACCGGGGGGCCCTGGTGCCGACCCGAGGCGATCATGCAGGGCCACGGGTGGTGGCATCTCGCCGCGGCCGGCGGGGTGGTGCTCCTCTGTTGGAACGTGCCTATTCGGGGGCCTGGCGCCGGAGGTCCGGCTCGAGATAGATCACGCGGGCGGCTGGCACCGCCTGTCTGATCGCCGCTTCCACCTCATCCACGGCGGCGGCCAGGCCGCGAACGTCAAGATCGCGGTTGAAGTCGACTTTGGCTCCGATCAGAAGCTCGTCGGGACCGAGATGCTGGGTCTTGAGATGGATGAGGCCCCGCACCTGCGGGCTGGATTCGATTGCCCCGACAATCGCCTGTTCAGTTGCGCCGGTGGCCGACTCGCCAATCAGCAGGCCCTTCATCTCGATGGCGAGGAAAATGGCGATGATCACCAGGAGGACCCCGATGCCCATCGAGCCGGCGGCGTCCCAACGGGGATCGTGGGTGACGTGGGCCGCCAACACGCCGGCCAGAGCCAGCACCAATCCGATCTCCGCGCCCAGGTCCTCGAGCAGCACGACCGGGAGTTCGGGTGACTTGGCGTGATGGAGGAACTCCCACCAGGAGGTGCCCTCGGTCTTGACATGCCGGGCCTCGCGGAGCGCGGTCAGCAGGGAGAAGGTTTCCAGACCGATCGCCACCACCAGGATCCCGATCGCGACCAGGAGATTCTCGGTCTCGTGGGGGTGGCGGAACTTGTCGATCCCCTCGTACAGGGCGAAGAGGCCGCCCATACTGAAAAGCACCAGCGCCACGACGAAGGCCCAGAAATACCGTTCGCGCCCGTAGCCGAAGGGATGTTCCCGGTCGGCCTTACGGGCGGCTCGCCGGCCGCCGAGGAGCAACAGAGCCTGGTTGCCGGTATCCGCCATGGAATGCCCCGCCTCGGCCAGCAGTCCCGCCGACCTGGTGAATATGAATCCGACGGTCTTGGCGATGGCGATCCCGAGATTGGCCAGGAACGCCGCCACGATGGCCTTCTTGGAACCCTCTCGCATAGGTGGCTAGGTTGGCACGGAAGTCGAAGCGTTGCCCCCGCCGCGACCGCGACCACGATCGGGCGCATCCGGGATGGGGCTACCCTCGGCGCCCCGTGCACGAGCTTCCCAGTTTCGAGATTCCCCGACTACGCGCCCTGGCCAGGCGCGCCGTGCCTTCACTGGTGGAGGGCACCCTCCTTCCCCTCGCCTTCTTCTACGGGGCCGTCTGGGCGGGCCGGGTCTGGGCGGGAGTGATCGCCGCCCTCGTCTGGTCATGGACGGCACTGGCCCGGCGGCTATTGAAAAGAGAGCCCGTCCCCGGCTTGCTCCTTCTTGGTACGCTCGCCGTCACCGCCCGCAGCCTCATCGCCTTCAGCACCGGCAGCGTGTTCCTCTACTTCCTCCAGCCGACCATCGGCACGGTGGGCGTGGCGCTGGCCTTTCTCGTCTCCCTCCCCGCCGGACGACCTTTGGCCGAGCGCCTGGCCCACGACTTCGTCGCCCTACCCGACGCTTTCAGCTCCCATCCGGCCATCCGGAGAGTCTTCATGCGGATCACCCTGCTGTGGGCGCTGGTCATGCTCGGTAATGCCGGGATCACCCTCTGGCTGCTGGTTAGTCAGTCGTTGGCCGTCTTTCTCGCGGCCCGTACCGTCACCTCGCTCTTGCTCACGGCATCGGCGATCGGGGTCTCCACTTTCTGGTTCCGTAGCTCGGTGCGCGTCAGCCGGGTGGTGTCGTAGTCCCGGTTCCGCCGTACGCTCGCAGTCGTGGATCTGTCACTGCGCACAGCCGACGGCCTTTCGTTGCGAGCTCGCTGGTGGTCCGCCCTTCCTGACCGTCAGGACACGGCCGTGGTACTCGTCCACGGATTCACCTCATCCGTGGAGGACCCCGGCCTCGTGAGCCTGGCCGAGGCTTTGTCCGCCGAAGGTCATGATGTGCTCGCCTTTACCGCCCGGGGCCATCATGGATCGGATGGTCTGTGCACGCTGGGGGACCGGGAGCGCCTCGACGTCGCCGCCGCCGTCTCCCAAGCCCGCACGCGGGCTTCGCGCGTAGTCGTGCTGGGCGCGTCCATGGGTGCCATTGCCGCCCTCCGCTACGCCGCCACCGATCGTTCTCTTGCAGGCGTTGTGTCGGTGAGTGCTCCCGCACGGTGGCGCCTGCCCTGGCGTCCCCCGGCGATGCTGGGTGCCCTGCTCAGCCGGACCTATCTCGGACGCTCGCTGGCCGCTCGCTTTCTACGCGTTCGTATCCACCCTCGCTGGGACAGCCCGCCGCCTCCGGCCGATGTGGCGAGAGCGATCACCGTGCCGACCGCCGTCGTCCACGGAATGGCCGACCGGGTCGTGGCAGTGGTCGAGGCGAGCCTTCTCGCGGCGTCGGCCGCCGGCCGCTCTTCGCTCGACCTGGTGCCGGGGATGGGCCACGCCTTCGATCCGCGGGGCATCCCCGCCCTCAGCAGGGCGGTGGCGTGGGTCCTCGGCCTCAACCCGCAACCGGCTGTCTGATCGGTCCCCACCACCAGGCCAGCCCGAGCAGGTCCGGCCCCGAGTGGATCACCATGACGGTGCTGAACTGGCCGATGAAAGCCTCTACGGGGTCTGCCTCGGCCCGGACCATCGCGAGCAACTCATCCGCTGCCTCACCGGCGAGGGCGTGCAGCACGGCGACATGGAGCTGCCCGGCCGGTGGCCGTGATGATCGCCATTCCTCCAGCATCCGGTCTCGAGCGGCCTCGGCGGAGAGGGCCGGTCGGAGGGGGCGCACCGTCCCATTGCTCAACTCGACGAGTGGGCGGAGCCCGATCGTCCTTCCCGCCCAACCGAGCACCGAGGGGACGTGACCGCCCCTCACCAGATAGTCCAGCCGGCTGAGGCTTGCCACGACTCGCACGCGGTCGCGGACCTCGGTGGCCCGCGCCTCGACATCGTCTAGATTCGCCCCCTCCCTGGCACGAGCGGCGGCGGCCAGGGCGATCAATCCCTGGCCCCCGGCTGCCGTGGCTGTGTCGAGCACTCGCACCGGATGGCCGGCCAGTTCTGCGGCGGCCCGAGCCGACTCGAAGGTGCTCGCCCCCAGACGGTGGGCGACGGTGAGGACCAGGGCACCGTCCGGCCCGGCTGATCGCTCAATTGCGGCCAGGAACTCGCCGGGGGTGGGGCCGGAGGTGCTCACCGTCCCGCCGGCGTCGACCATGGCGAGGATTTCCTCAAGGCTCAACTCTCCGTCCCGGAGCGGCTGGCCTCCCACCCAGAGCCACGCAGGAACCACCCGTATCCCGTGCGCTTCCACCACCTCGGGGGGCAGGGTGGCGGCGCTATCCGTCAGAACCGCCACCGTCACGGGCGCCTCGCCGAGGGCCAGGCAGGAGTGTCCTGGTCGAAAATGAGGCGGTTGAGCCAGATCCGCCCCCTTCCGGGGCCGGGGGCGGGCTGGTTTCCCATAACTCGCTTCAAAAGCATCGGAATGACCACCGCGACCGCCCCAGCCCGACCTCTGGCTCCCCGGCGCCGCCCCATCACCGGGAACAATGCGAGGTAGGAGGCGAAGGCGCCGAGCGACGTGGCCTGCGCCAGCTTGCCTCCGGCCACCCCGGCGAGGAGCACCGCACTTCCCTCCCACCCGTTGACCAGGAACGATCCCATGGCTACCGAGATGCCCCGGCCTCCGGCCCCTCCCAGGAAGACGGACCAGTTGTGTCCCACCACCGCCGCCCCTCCCGCCGCCGCCGCCAGGCGAGGCCGCTCCGATCCGGCCAAAGCCGGCCCGACTGTCCCCTTGACAAGATCGAGGATGCCTCCCACGAGCAGCGGACCCAGCCCGGCAACTCGGTAGAGGCCCGTGCCCGACACCGTGCCGGTGCCCACGGTACGAAGGTCGGCGCCGCTGATGCGGCGGGCAACGATCTGCGAGAACGGAATGGCTCCCACCAGGTAGGAAAGGGCGAGCACGATCGGTCCCCCCAGCCTTGGCCTGGTCACGCCCTCAGGCTACAAAGGGGCGTCCCCGGCGCGAGCACCGACCAGGTAGGGGTAGAGCGGTTGACCGCCGTCGAGCGTCTCCACTCTCAACCCGGGTCGGGCGGCCACCACGGCCGCCACGACCTGCGTCGTCGCGGCCGGATCCGCCCCTTCACCTTCGACGATGAGCAACTCCGAGGTCCCGGGCCCGACCAGATCGGCCAGCACGGAGGCGAGGGCCTCCCCAACCGTCGGGGTGATCGCCGCCAGTTTCCCTGCCACGAAACCGAGCCAGTCGCCGGCGCGGATCGGACCAGTCGCGGCGGAGGCGTCGCGGACGGCGCGGGTCACCTCTCCGCTCCGGGTGGCGGCGGCCGCTCCGCTCATTCGGCGCTGGTTGTCCTCGGGTGAGTCGGCCGGTTGATAGGCGCTCAGCGCGGCCAGACCCTGGGGAATGGAGCGCGTGGGGACGATCACAACCGTCGGTCGGGCGAACGCGGGCACCTGCTCGGCGACCGGGACGACGTTCTCATCGTTGGGGAGCAGAACCACTCCCGGGGTTTCGACCGCCTCGACGGCAGTCAACAACAGCTCCGTGCTGGGGTTCATCGACCGGCCGCCGTGGACCACTAGCGCCCCGCCAGACCGAAAACGCTCCTCCAGTCCCGGGCCGGCGACCAC
The DNA here is from genome assembly GCA_035463935.1 of Acidimicrobiia bacterium. GTDB lineage: Bacteria > Actinomycetota > Acidimicrobiia > Spongiisociales > ZC4RG35 > DATEEG01. The sequence goes on from DATHSX010000132.1 coordinate 5,711, forward strand.
CGCGACCAACCCGGTGGCAACGCCGGGTCTGGCCACCGCCCGGTGCAGCAGCTCGACCTGCTCTACCAGATCGGTGACGCGGACCGACCTGACCACGCCGGCCGCTCGTGCGGCCACCACCGCACGCTCCAACTCGTTGGTGTGGAGGTGGCCCACCCAGGCCCGGTCGCCGCCGGCGACCAGGGTGGAGTCGTTGCCGAGCCGCCGCCAGGTTTCGCGCAAGCCCACCAGGTCCTTCTCATCGGCGTCGAGCGTCAGGACAAGTTCGAATCGTTTCTGTTGGTCCCCCGCCCAATCTGGGGTCCTGCGGAACGGCGGCCCGCCCTCGGGGGAAGGGAGGGGCACTCCGGCCGCCACCCAGAGGAAGGCGTCGAGTAACAGGATCAGGCCGGTGCCG
>DATHSX010000133.1:0-9945 GCA_035463935.1 Acidimicrobiia bacterium
ATGGTGGAGGTCTTCCGCCAGCCTCGCTTGTTGTTCACCCTGGTCCTGGGCCCGTTCCTGATCCTGCTGCTTTTTGGGATGGGCTTTGACCCGGCCCCGCCCACCCTGCGCACGGTCCTGGTTTCGCAGGCGGGTACCGCACTCCAGGTGGACAGCGAGGCGGCCGGCTCGCTGGGAAGCCAGGTCAGCCTGGTGAAGACGGTCACAGAAGAGAGCGAGGCCCGGGCGATGATGGAAGCCGGGGAAGCTGATGTCGCGGTGATCGTCCCGGCCGATGCCGCCGCCACGGTGCAAGGCGGCGAACAGGCTGTGATCACGATCCTGCACGATCAGATCGATCCTTTCGAAGCCTCCGTCATCCAGATCTTTGCGCAGTCGGCCGTGGATCAGATCAACCGCGAGGTGCTGCAGCAGCTGGTCGAGGTGGGTCAGGAACAGGCCGCCGAAGTGGAGGAACCGCTCCCCGCGGCCCGAGCCGCGGTCAGCGCCATGCGGGAGGCGGCGGCGGCCAATGACCAGGCGGCGTATGGCGAGAGCCAGGAAGAGCTGGTGGCGAGCCTGGACCGGGTCGCGGCGCGGCTCAACCCCTCGGCCTCCGTGGTGCGGGGTATCGATCAGCAAACGGGGTCGGGCGAGACGGACCCGGTCGACTCCCTCACCCGGGCTCAGGGCCGGGCCGATGAGCTGTCGGGCTCCCAGCCGGCCTCGGCCCGGGAAGAGACCCTGGCGGCGTTGGAGGCCGACCTCGACGAACTCGAGCAGGATCTCGCCACCTTCCGGAGCATCGATGCTGGGGTGCTGGTGAGTCCGTTTCGCGGAGCGGCCTCCAACTTCCAGGGCATCACTGTCGACTACACCCATTACTACATCCCCGGGGTGGTCGCGTTGCTGGTTCAGCACCTCGCCCTCACCTTCGCCGCCCTGTCCCTGGTCCGGGAGCGAACCCTCGGTACGGTCGAGCTCTTCCGGGTCTCTCCGCTCTCTGGGGGAGAGGCGCTGGTCGGCAAGTACCTCGCCAATCTCGTGGTCGGGGCGCTGGTGGGGGCGGCCCTGACGGCGGCTGCGGTCTTCGCTTTTGGGTTCCGCCCGGCCGGCTCCTGGGGGTGGTACGTGCTCGGCGTCGTGCTGGTAGTGCTGGCGTCTCAGGGGCTCGGGTTCGTGCTGTCAGCCCTGGCCCGGACGGAGAGCCAGGCGGTCCAGTACGCGATGATCACGCTGCTGGTATCGATCTTCTTCAGCGGCTTTTTCATTTCCCTCGACCGTTTGCTTCCCTCCGTCAGACCGTTGTCGTACCTGATCCCGGCGACCTACGGCATCTCCGTGCTGCAAGAAGTGGCCTTCCGGGGGACTGCACCCAATCCGCTGATCCTGGCCGGAGCCGGGGTCCTCGCTTTGTCGCTGGCCCTGATCGCCTGGATGCTGATGCGTCGGCGGGTCATGGCCGCGCAGCCGACCCGCCGGGATCGAGCCCTCATCGCCGAGCAGGCCGCCGGGGGGTGAGCAGCGTCAGGCTCGCCTACGACCGGCGCGACGAACTGAAGGGAGTGGCGAGGAGGCGGCGCCCAGTCTGCCTTCGATCTCGTCCCGGGCCGGTCGGCCAGCAGCTACGTAGCCGTCGACCGCTTCGCGAATGGCGGCGATGTGGTCGGGAGTCGATCCGCAGCAGGCCCCGATGATCCGGGCCCCCGAGCGCATCGCCAGTTCCACGTAGCTGCCCATCTGGTCGGGTCCCACCGGGTAGGTGAGGCCCTCGGTTTGGTACAGGGGCATGCCGCAGTTGGCTTTGGCGATGGTGACGAGCCCCTCATCGACGGCGGTGATGTCGAAGACGGCTGCCACCGCATCGCCCGGCCCGATCCCGCAATTCGCTCCGACGGCGGTGAGCCCGGGATGGGCCAGCGTCCACTCCGCCAGGGCGGTGGCGCTGATCCCCATCATCGTGTGCCCGGCGGTGTCGAAGCTCAGGGTGGCGGTGTAGGGCAAGCCGGTGCTGGCGGCAGCCTCGGAGGCGGCCGCCAATTCCTCGAACGAGGAGAGCGTCTCGATCCACAGCACGTCGGCTCCGGCGTCGGCCAGGGCCCGGCATTGCTCGCCGAACACGTCCACTCCCCGGCGATGGGAAACGGACCCGAGCGGCTCGAACAACTCCCCGGTGGGCCCGATGCTCCCGGCGATGGCCACCTGGCGACCGGCCTGCTCCACTGCCCGGCGGGCGATCGCCACGGCTGCCTGGTTGAGCTCGGCCACCCGTTCCTCCAGACCATGGAGTGCCAGCCGGAGCCGGTTCCCCCCAAAGGTGTTGGTCAGGATGATGTCTGAACCGGCGTCGATGAAGCCACGATGAACCTTCTCCACGAGATCGGGCTGTTCGACATTGAGCAATTCCGGACAGCCGCCGCCCTCCAATCCCAACGAGAAAAGGGTCGTACCCATCGCCCCATCCGCCACCAGGGGGCGGCCCGACGCCAGGAGGGCGGTGAAGGTGTTTCTGGAGATCTCGATTGGTCCGGCCATCTCGGTCCCTTCGTACGGGTCTGATGAGGCGGTCCCTCAACGAGAGAACCGCCGCAGCTGGTGCCGGGCGGTCCATCCCGACGCTTTAGCTGCATTTGTTGAGCGCCCGCAAGCTGACGATCAAATCGGCGCTGATGACATCATACCAGCAGTGCCGCCCCGGGGGGCGGCACTGCTGCACTTCCGGCTTCCGACCTATCTCAGGGCAGCCAGGCCGACCAGACGCTCTCGTTCTCTGCCACCCACCGGGCGGCGACATCGGCGGCATCCTCGCCGTCGATCTCCACCGACGGCAGCATGGACAGCTGATCCTCGGTGGTGATGGTGAAGTTCTCCAGGAAGGTGAAGACGTCGGGTGCCTTCTCCTGCAACTGAGCCGAAGCGGCCTTGAAGAGCACGTCCTCCGGATAGTCGCAGTCGATCGCAGCCGGGTCGGCGTAGCACTCCTCCGAGTACTCCGGCAGGAGCACGTTGACCAGGTCGTACTTGGCCACTGCGGCGGTGGGGGTCCACCAGTACATGACGATGGGCTCTTGGGCGGCGACCCTGGCATCGAGTTCGGCCACGGTGGCCGGCTCCGACCCCGAGAACACCACCTGGAACGGCAGTTCGAGGTTGGCGATGATCGCTTCGTCGTACTGCGAGTACGAAGGGTCGGTGCCGAGGAAGCGGCCGAGGTCGCCGGTTTCGGCGGTGGCGAACAGTTCGGCATTGGCTGGGTCCTGGAATCCTTCCCAGGTGGCCAGCTCGGGGTGCTCGTCGATCACATAGCGCGGTACGAACCAGCCGATCTTGCCGATCGTGCCTAACTCGCCGATGTTGAGCACGCTGCCGTCGTCGATGAACGCCTGCTCGTCCTCGGTGACGCCCGAGGGCCAGATCTCGAGCACCGCATCGAGCGAGCCGTCAGAGAGACCCGTGAACATCGTGTTCTCATCGATGGCTACGATCTCGACCGGGTTGCCCAACTCGGCTTCGATTATTTGCTTGGCGATCTCGGCGTTGAGGGCAGAGGCGGTCCAGGCGTTGGCCACGATGGTGATGGCGGGCTCGTCACCCGCGGGGGCAGTGGTGGCGCCATCGCCGGATGCTGTCGTTTCGGTGGTGTCGCCCCCACAGGCGGCTATCACGAGGGCCAGGGTGAGCAACACCAACCAGATTCGGTTCTTCATTTGTCTCCTAGAAGCCCTGGGGCCGACGCTCGCGGCCAAAAGGGCCGCTGTTACATTACCGAGGTGGCTGAGCGAAGCCGGCTGTGATGGACGATATCTGCCTCTCAGTCGCCAACGTCTGGAAGGTGTTCGGCGCCCGGCCCGAAAGGGCGATTGCCCTCGCCGAAGAGGGCTCTACCCGGTCTGAAATCCTCACGGCCACCGGCTGCACCGTGGGAGTGCGCGACGTTTCGTTTGAAGTCAAGCGGGGCGAGACCTTCGTGGTGATGGGCCTGTCCGGATCGGGAAAATCGACCTTGATCCGGTGTGTGTCACGGCTCAACGACGTGACCAGGGGCAAGGTACTTCTCGACGGCGAGGATCTGACCGCAATGGATGAGGACCAACTTCGCCAGGTCCGGCGCCACAAGATGTCGATGGTCTTCCAGCATTTCGGACTGTTCCCCCACCGCCGTGTGATCGACAACGCCGCTTACGGGCTCGAGGTGCAGGGCATGGAGAAAGCCGATCGCTACCGCCGCTGCATGGAGGTTCTCGAGGTGGTCGGCCTGAAAGGGTGGGAGCACCACTATCCCCAGCAGCTGTCGGGCGGTATGCAGCAGCGGGTGGGCCTGGCCCGGGCCCTGGCCGTCAACCCGGAGATCCTGTTCTTCGATGAGCCCTTCTCGGCCCTGGATCCCCTGATCCGTCGCGACATGCAGGACGAGTTGATCAGGCTGCAGGACAGCCTGCAGCGAACCATCGTCTTCATCACTCATGACTTTGCGGAAGCGATCAAGCTCGGCGATCGGATTGCCATCATGAAGGATGGGTCCTTCGATCAGGTGGGGACCGCCGCCGAGCTGATCACCAGTCCCGCCACCGACTACGTGCGCGAGTTCACCAAGGAGATACCCAAGGCCAAGGTGCTGACGGCGGCGACGGTGATCATGGAGGGTGACGAAGGCGTGAACGGCCGCAAGGTCGGCCTGGACGACACGATCGAGACCGTGTTGCCTGCCCTGCTCAATGACCCCGCCCCGATCGGAGTTGAGGACAAAGAGGGCCACCACATCGGCGTGGTCGATCGGGAGGCCGTCGCCCATGTCCTCGAGCCCGAGCAATGACGGGCATCCTCCAGCCCTGGAAGTCGTCGGAGATGATCCTCGTCGACGGGCGGACCGGGTGGCTGCGGCTGCAGGCCAAATGGCTGGCCTTCATCGCCGGTGCCGTGGTACTCCAGCTCTTGTTCCTACGGGTCGAGGCCTTCCCGGCCTTGTGGGACACACTCATCTCTGGCCCGATCGATCAGTTCGAGGCCTGGGTGCGGGCCAACCGGTTGATCCATCCGCTCTTCACCGGGTTCTTCATTCCGCTCTCCAGCTCGATCGAGTGGGGCCTATCCACCCTCGAGGGCTTCCTGCAGTGGCTTCCCTGGTTTGTGCTTCCGGCGGCCGTGTTCCTGGTGATTGTCCGCACCGGGAAGTGGCGCCAGGCACTGGTTGCCACGGCGGCCATGCTGTACCCGGGATTGGTGGGCCTGTGGGACGTGACCATGGAGACCCTGTCGCTCATGTCCATCGCCGTGCTGATCTCGTTGACGATCGGGATCCCGTTGGGAGTGTGGGCGGCCATGCGCCCAAGAGTGGAGAGGGTGATCAGGCCCATCCTCGATGCCATGCAGACGGTCCCCGCGCCGGTCTATTTCATCCCGATCGTGCTTTTCTTCGGCATCCGGCGGGTGCCGGCCACGATCGCCACCGTCATCTACGCCCTGCCCCCGGCCGTGCGGCTGACCACCCTTGGCATCCAGAACGTGTCCGCGCAGTCGGTCGAGGCGTCGGAGATGTTCGGGTCCACCAAGCGCCAGACGCTGTTCAAGGTTCAGCTCCCGATGGCTCTCCCCACCATCATGACCGGCGTCAACCAGACGATCATGATGGCCCTGGGGATCGTCGTCCTGGCGACGCTATTGGGCGCCGGTGGTCTCGGACAGGAGGTCCTCGAGGCGTTGAACCAGCGGCGTACCGGTCGCGGGCTGGCGGCGGGTCTGGCGATCGTGGCGGTGGCGATGGTGCTCGATCGGATTGGCCGGTCCCTGGCTTACGCCGATCGGACCAAACCGGTGCCCAAACGATTCATCGCGCTGGGCCTGGTCGGGATGGCGGCCCTGGTCGTGGCGGGTCGGGCGCTCGGTCTGGTCGAGTTCCCGGTGGTCTGGGGGGTCCGGTTGTTCGACCCGGTCGACACGTTCGTGCTGTGGGCGCGAGACAATCTGTCCTTCATCACCCGCCCGGTCAACGACTTCATCGTCGCCGGGTTGTTGATCCCGGTCCGCGACTTCCTCATCGAGACGGTGGCCTGGCCGGTGCTGATTTTCGCCACGGCCTACGTCTGCTGGCGGGTCAAGGGTGTTGGTCTGGCCGTGTTCGCGGCGGTTGCCCTGATGGTGGTTGGTCTGACCGGGATGTGGGAGCTTTCGCTCCAGACTCTCACCCAGGTGGTGGCCGGCGTGATCATCGCGGTGGCGATCGCCATCCCCGTCGGGATCTGGGCCGGGCGAAACGCGAAGGTTGAGGCTTTTCTGGGACCGATTCTCGACGCCCTGCAGACCATCCCGTCTTTCGTCTTCATCATCCCGGTGGTTCTCTTGTTCACTGTGGGCCAGGTGCCAGGGATCATTGCCTCCGTGCTCTATGCCATCGTGCCGGGCATCCGCATCACCGCCCTCGGCATCCGGCAGGTGCCGCAAGAGTCGATCGAGGCCAGTCAGACCTTCGGCGCCACCCGGCGCCAGACCATGTTGGGGGTGCGTATCCCCCTCGCCGCCCCCACCATCATGGCGGCGGTCAACCAGGTGATCATGATGGTGCTGGCAATGGTGATCATCGCCGGCCTGGTCGGAGGAGGGGCGCTGGGGTTTGAGATTGTGCGGGCGGTCACGCGCAGCGAAACCGGCCTCGGCTTCGAGGTCGGGCTCGCCATCGTGGTGATGGCCATCATCCTCGATCGGCTCACCCAGGCCTGGGCGGCGCGACTGCAGCCACCCTCCGGTCACTAACCACCCGCGAACCTGAGGCTATAGGTGGCGGTTTCCGGCAGAAATAGCCTTAGGTCGGGGTGGGGGCGGCGGGTCTGAGCCATCAGGTCGACTAGTACCGTTCCCGGCCATGAAATTGCCCGAACAGAGGCTTTACATCGACGGTGGCTACGTCGACGCCACCTCCGGAGAGACCTTCGAGACGATCAACCCCGCCACCGGCGAGGCGATCGCCAGCGTCCAGCACGCCGGCGCGGCCGACGTTGATCGGGCGGTTCGCTCGGCCCGGGCCGGTTTCGAGATCTGGCGGGACCTGAGCGGCACCGAAAGGGGGAAGGTCCTCCGCAAAGCGGCCGACCTGCTGCGGGATCGAAACGAGGACCTGGCTCGCCTCGAGGTGCTCGACACGGGCAAGCCTTTCCAGGAAGCGGTGGCGGTCGATGTCCTCTCGGGAGCCGACTGCCTCGACTATTACGCCGGAATCGCTCCCGCCATCCACGGCGAGACCTTTGATCTCGGCGGTTCCTGGGGGTATACCCGGCGGGAGCCGCTCGGGGTCTGCGCCGGGATCGGGGCCTGGAACTACCCGTTGCAGATCGCCTGCTGGAAATCGGCGCCTGCCCTGGCCTGCGGCAACGCCATGGTCTTCAAGCCGGCGGAGCTGACCCCGCTGACTGCTCTCAAGCTCGCCGAGACCTATACCGAGGCAGGCCTCCCGGCCGGGGTCTTCAACGTGGTTCAAGGCGATCACCGCACCGGCGAGGCCTTGGTCGCGCATCCGGGGGTAGCCAAGGTGTCGCTCACCGGTGAGGTGGGAACCGGCAAGCTCGTCATGGCCAACGCCGCCGCCACCCTCAAGAACGTCACCCTCGAACTCGGGGGGAAGAGCCCGTTGATCATCTTCGATGATGCCGATCTCGACAATGCGGTATCGGCGGCCCTGATGGCGAACTTCTACACCCAGGGAGAGGTCTGCTCCAACGGGACCCGCGTGTTCGTGCACGAGGAAGTACACGATGAGTTCATCGAGCGGCTGATCAACCGGACCTCCAAGATGAAGATCGGTGACCCGATGGATCCAGAGACCCACGTCGGTGCCCTCATCTCCCGCCAGCATCTGGACAAGGTGCTCTACTACATCGAGGCGGGAAAGCGGGCCGGGGCCAAGGTGGTCATCGGCGGCGGTCGCCCCCCGGATACCGCCCTGGCCGGTGGTTACTTCGTGGAGCCCACGGTGTTCGACGCCTGCACCGATGACATGGACATCGTCCGCGAGGAGATCTTCGGACCGGTCATGGCCGTGCTCACCTTTCGGGACGAGGATGACGTCGTAGCCCGGGCCAACGACACCGACTTTGGCCTGGCCGCCGGGGTCTTCACGCGCGACATTCAGCGGGCGCATCGGGTGGTCGCCCGGCTGGAAGCCGGCACGATCTGGATCAACAACTACAACCTCACGCCCATCGAGCTGCCGTTCGGCGGTTACAAGCAGTCGGGGATCGGGCGGGAGAACAGCCTCACCACCATCAACCACTACACCCAGGTCAAGAGCGTGTACGTGGAGATGGGTGACGTCCAGGCGCCCTATTGACGAAAGGTAGGACATCGTGGCAGATGGTTTCCTGACGGGGCGGACCGCCATGGTCACCGGCGGCGCCTCGGGGATGGGACTGGCGATGGCGGTGGCATTTGCCTCGGCGGGGGCCGAGGTAGCGATCGGCTCTTTGCTGGCCGGTGGGCAGAAGGCCGAGGGTGAGGTAGTCCACATGCCGGGGGCGGAGCAAATGAACCGGGCCCGCTCCTTCATCGAGGCCGAGGGCGTCGGTTGCCTCGCCATGAACCTCGATGTGACCTCGGACCGGTCGGTCGACGACTTTTTCGCCGCGACCATCGAGCGGTTTGGCAAGGTCGACGTGCTCGCCAATGCCGCCGGCATCACCGCCGAACACACCATCGTGGGTCACTCCGACTCTTTATGGGCCAAGGTGATCGACGTCAACCTGACCGGGACCTACCGGGCCATCAAGCGGGCGCTGCCGGGGATGATCGAACGGAGGTGGGGGCGCATCATCAACATCGCCTCCACCGCGGCGTCGGTAGGCGCGGTCACCTCCGGTGCGTACTGCGCATCCAAGGCCGGGGTGGTCGGACTGACCCGCTGCGTGGCCCTGGAAGGGGCAGCCCACGGCGTTACCTGCAACGCCATCAGCCCCACCTGGGTCGATACCGGGTTTGCCCGGGAGTGGATGACCGACATCGCCGAAAAGCAGGAGCATCGTTCGGGCGAGGAGTATGTGGCCGACGTCAAGAAGTCCAATCCCCAGGGCCGGCTGATCTCCCCGACCGAGATCGGGGCGCTGGCGCTGTTCCTGTGCAGCGATGGCGCCCAGGGCATCACTATGGAGGATCTGCGGGTCTCCGCCGGCTCGTTGTGGTAGGGCCGGCGGTTCAACCGCCCAAACGGCGCTGGAGCCGGGCGAGGCGCTCATCCCACTCGCCGCCGACTTCGGCTACCCAGCCCATGACGTCATCGAGCCGCTCAGCGCGCAGCGAGTAGCGCACCTCCCGTCCGGCCGTGGTTCGCTCCACCAGCCCGGCATCGTCCAGGGCGGCCAGGTGCTTGGATATGGCCTGGCGGCTGATCGGGAACCGGCGGGCCAGCTCGGTGGCGGTGGCGGGGCTTTCTCCGATCCGGCGGAGCAGGTCGCGCCGGGTGGAATCGGCCAGGGCGGCAAACACGTCCACGATGTCAACCCAGCCTGGTGGGGACGTGAACGATCTCGTAAGGGAGCATCTGCTCGGTCACCGTCAGGACGGTTCCCTCCGGACCATCCTCCAAGCGAAGCGTCACCTGGGTCGGTTCCCCATCGCGGGTCCGCCAGGTCCAGGTGATGAGCTCACCAGGCATGATCTCTTCGACGTTCCCGAAGATCTCTGGCGCGCCTTCGCGGAGCAGGGATACCCTGCCATTCAGCTTCGGCTCGATGGTCATAAGACCGCCCATCCACAGCGAAGCGAGGTCGCCACTCACCAGGTGCCGCCACAGCACCGGGCAGGTTGTGCGGAGGCGAACCGTGCGTTCCACCCGCGGGAGGGGATCGTCCAACGTGCAACTCCTTGGTTGCGGATATGCTAGCGTTTGGTGCAACTCACAGGTTGCGATCGGAGGTTAGCGCATGCTGATACCCACCGTTATTGAACAGACCGCCCGGGGCGAGCGCGCCTTCGACATCTACTCGC
>DATHSX010000134.1:0-3431 GCA_035463935.1 Acidimicrobiia bacterium
ATACGCGCCCCGATCGACCGGTCGACATCAGACAGCAAAAGAAAGTCAAAACCCATCAGCTCCGACCAGGCCCGATTGTCCTCGGGGCGGTCATACGAGATACCGAAGACTTGGGCGCCCAGCTCCTGATACTCCGGGGTTCGGTCACGGAACCCCTCTCCTTCCAGCGTTCAGCCGGGGGTATCGGCTCTGACATACCACCACAGCACGGTCCACCGGCCCCGCCAGTCGGCGGAGCGAACGGGGCGTCCCTGATCGTCCAGGGCGGTGAACTCCGGCAGCCGTGTTCCCGGATCGAGCATGAGCACGCGCACCTTAACCGTTGGTGGACCGCAGGTCTGCGGACCACTCAGGGAGCGCTCCGGCGTCGCCCGACCATCGCCGGGAGGTCCCTGACCGAGCCCACCCGGGGGCGCTGCTCGGGGGCCAGGTTCAGCGGGTCGACCAGTATCCCCGCCGCCAATCCGGCCGCCGCCGCTCCGCCGATGTCGTGGAACAGCGAGTCTCCGACGTACCAGGTTCGGTCAGGTGCCACTCCCATGCGCGCCAAGGCGTGATGGAAGATTCCGGGATCGGGCTTGGCCAGCCCCACCTCGTGGCTATCCACGACGAACTCAAACAGGCCGGCGAAGCCGGCCCGGATCAGCGACTCCCGGACCGATCCATCCGAGTTGGACACCACCGCGACCCTCACGCCCATCGCGGACAGCTCCCGCACAGCCTCCGCGGTGTGTTCGATGGCTCGGTTCCAGAATCCGAAGCCGTTGTTGGTGAGCTCGGCTCCCCGCCGGGGCTCGGACAGGCCCACTCCCCGGAAGAACAGGTCCTGCCACCAGATCCATCCCAGCTCCTCACCCGCCGCTCGCCGCCGGGCATAGGCATCCATCGCCCGATAGTGCGCTTCGAATAGGGTGTCGAACTCGATCGGGTGACCAAGGACTTCCGACAGGGCTGCCGGGTCCTGGAGGACGAGCGTTCCCCCGGCATCGAAGAGAATCGCCTCAGGCTTCATGACCTCGACCCCCTACCCCTGCTGCCGATTCTCCCCCTCCGTTCGACCCGTAGCCCACCGCCCACAGGAAGAGGCCCTGCGGGGGGGCGAGCTGGCCGACGGCGGCGCGGTCCTTTCCGGCTACTACCGACGGGACCTCGTCGGGACTACGGCGGCCCCGGCCGACATCGACCAGAAAACCAACCATCGAACGGACCATCTGGTGGCAAAACGAACTGGCCGTGATCGTGAAGACCGCCAGATCCCGCTCCAGGCCCCAACCGGCATCCAGCACCCGGCGGACGGTGGTTCCGAGCGCCGGCGTCCGGCAGAAGGCGCCAAAGTCGTGCTCACCCACCAGTGCCTGTGCGGCCCGGTCCATCGACTGAATCAGAAGTGGGCCAGGGACATGCCAGCAAAAGTGCCTGAGAAATGGATCCGGCAACGGGGCGTTGAGCACCCGATACTTGTACCGGCGCCACTCCGCGGAGAAGCGAGCGTTGAAGTCGGGGGGCGCCTCCTCGATCGTCGAGATAACCACTTCCGCTCCCAGCAGGCCGTTGAGGGATCGGACGAGCCGCGCCGTATCCACCGGATCCTCCCACTCGAAGCTGACCACCTGGAGGCGGGCATGAACCCCCGCGTCGGTACGGCCGGCTCCCGTCGTCTTGACCTCACCCCGCAGCACCCTGCTGATGCCCTCCTCGAGCGCTCCCTGCACCGTTCGCTGGCCGGCCTGGCGAGCGAAGCCACGGAAGCCGGTCCCGTCATAGCTCAGGTCGATGCGGTAGGTGGGCATCAGAACCGGAAGAGGGCCGCTCCCAGCAGAGTCTGGATCAGATAGATCAACGCCGCTCCGAGCGCCACCGCTCCTCCCGCCTCAGCCCAATCGAGACCCAGCACGACGCGCGCCACCAGAACCAGGATGGCCAGATGCCAAACCAGGCCCACCCATCCATAACCCGCTGCCCCCAACAACAACGGAAGGGTGCCAAACCCGGTCGTGCGAATCATGGTCTGAGCGTCACCGGACCCCTTGAGCACCCGGGTTCCCATGAGCCAGATCGCAAAGGACAAGAACAGCCACCCGGCTATCCCCCCGATGGCTCCCTCGAGAAGCGCCATCGGGCTGAACGCCCCCGCCCGCAAGAAGAGTACGGCGATGACCGCCGCCTGCACCGCGGCCACCAGCAGGACCGCGTCGCCGGTGGCGGAATGATCGAACATGATCTGATTGGCCGTCCGGCGGTCGAAAAAGCTCAGACGCAACGCTCTCTGCAAAGCTTCCATCAGGTCAACCTACCGCCGCCGCAGCGAGACGCCGGTGACGCTGTGATCAAAACTCTTGTGCAGAATCAGCGTGGCCCGCTCCCGGGTGGGAAGGATGTTGTCCACCAGGTTCAGCAGGTTGATCTCGCGCCAGATCCGAGCCGCCTCCGTCCGGGCCTCGTCGTCCGACAACGTCGCGTATCGGTGGAAATAGGCCTCGGGGGAGCGGAAGGCCGTATCCCGCAGGGTGAGAAAACGTTCCACATACCAGGTTTCGATGTCGCCCGGGTCGGCGTCCACATAGATGGAGAAGTCGAAATAGTCCGACACGAAGGTCCCGTTGGCGCCCCCCTGCAGCACATTGAGCCCTTCCAGGATCAGAATGTCGGGTCGCCGGACCTGCCTGCTCTCTCCCGGCATGATGTCGTAGGCCAGATGCGAATACAACGGGGCGGCCACCTCGGCGGCACCGGACTTGAGCTCCGCCACGAACTGGAGGAGTGCCCGGCGGTCGTAGCTCTCCGGAAAGCCCTTGCGGTTCATCAGCGCCCGTTGCTCCAGAGTGGCATTGGGGAGCAGGAAGCCGTCGGTGGTCACCAGGTCGACCCGGGGATGATCGGGCCAGCGGCTCAAAAGCGCCTGGAGCACCCGGGCCGTGGTGGACTTGCCTACCGCGACCGAGCCGGCGACGGCGATGACGTAGGGCACCGGCGTGGTGGGTTTGCCAAGGAAGGTGTCGGTGACGCTGAAGAGCTGATGCGAGGCTCGGACGTAGAGGTTGAGCAGCCGGGAAAGGGGCAGATAGATGTTCTCGACTTCAACTACCGACAGAGCGACATTGATGCCCCGCAACTCCTCGACGTCCGCTGCGGTGAGAGTCAGCGGCGTGGAGGCGCGCAACGCCGCCCACTCGCTGCGCGAGAAGACCAGATAAGGAGAAACCGCCGGGTTCCCTTTGCCGTCTTCCGGCTGGCGACCGGCGACGGGCGACTGGCGACGGGCGACCGGGTTGGTCTGAGTCAACGACTCAAACCAGCTCGAGGAGGGCTTCCTCGGCCCCGTCGCCCCGCCTTGGGCCCAGCTTCGTGATCCTGGTGTAGCCGCCCGGTCGCTCCAGGTATCGGGGGGCTACCTCATCGAACAGCTTGGTGACCACGGCGTTGTCCCGAAT
>DATHSX010000135.1:0-2339 GCA_035463935.1 Acidimicrobiia bacterium
TGCCCTCCAGGGCGTCATCTCCTTCCGAGACCTGGTCTTCAACCGTCCCGGAGCCGGCCTCGAGGAGGTGATGGTCGCCGATCCGGTGGCGGTTCCGGTCACCGCCGACCGGGAGGAGATCAACGATCTGATTCAGCAGTACCGGCTCTTTGCCATCCCGGTGGTGGACAAGGACGGCGTGCTGCTGGGGGTCGTCACTACCGATGCGGTGATCGAGTCGATTCAGGAGGAGGCCAGTGAGGACTTTGCGGCAGCCATGGGTGCCGGGGTCGACGAAACCGTGCGCACATCGGTCTGGACGTCCGTGAAGGCCCGCCTCCCCTGGATCGCGTTCGACGTCCTCATCTCGTCATCGGTGGTCTGGGCCGTGAGCCAGTTTCACGACGTCCTCGACAGCTTCGTGGTCCTGGCCGCGTTGATGCCCCTCGTGGCCCGGATCGGGGGCGATGCCGGCGCGCAAAGCCTGGCGGTAGTGATACGAGGCCTGGCCGCCGACGAAATCCCTTCTTCGGGGACCTCCCGGGTGGTGGCCAGAGAGGCAACTATCGGTGCTGTCAACGGAGTGGCCATCGCCGCCCTCTCCGGGATCCTGGGTTATGTGATGCAGAGCCTCCGCGACGGCCCCAACCCCTACCTGATCGGTCTGGCCATGGCGATCGCCGCGCTCGCCAATTTGGTGATCGCCGGCGCCGCCGGCTCCGGGATACCGCTGGTGCTGCGGCGGCTCGGTTTTGACCCGGCCCTGGGATCGAACCTCTTTCTGACCACGGTGACCGACCTCCTCGGCTTCGCCGGGTTTCTGGCCGTCGCCACCCTCCTGCTGCCATGAGGGAATCCCCGCCCAATCACGCCTTGTCACCGGTTGAACACTGCGGGTAGCCTGATCGGGCCCCATGAGAAAGCGGTTCATATCGCTCGCAGTGGCGTGTGCCGCTTTCGTCAGCGTCGTTGTCGTCACGCCGGCCGAGGCCGCCTGCCGGCCCACGACCCTTGGCGATTTGTTCCCGCCCACCCCCGCGGTGCCTGCGCCCCCCGCCCTCGTCACCAGCCCCATGATTCCAGCGGGATCGGGGGAGGCGGCCACCGCCGGGACCACCGACACCACCGAGGCGGTAACCGAGACCGCGACGACAGCCAGCACCGCCCCGGCGGAGACGACCTCTACCACCACCAGCATCGTCGCCAGTGCCACTGCCTCCAGCCCGCCCGCCCCGGCCGTCATCCCCGCCGCCCGTTGCTCCTATGTCTACCGAATGCAGTGGCCGGTGCTGGGAGGAGGGGCCATACTCTCGGTGTTCGGGGCCGACCGGGATGGGGGTTCCCGCCGTCACGCCGGAGTGGACATCGTTGCCCCCAAGCTGACCCCGATCGTCGCAGTTGCCGACGGCACCGTTTCCGGAGTGCACAGCGCTCGCAGTGACTGCTGCTGGGTGACGATCAAACACGACAACGGCTGGTCCTCGGCCTATCTCCACCTCAACAACGATCTCGGGAGTGAAGACAGCGGGGGCGGGGTCGGCATCAGGCCTGACCTCTTCACCGGTCTGCGAGTGGTGGCGGGTGAGGTCATCGGCTGGCTGGGCGACTCCGGCAACGCCGAGCCCGGCATACCCCACCTTCACTTCGAGCTGCACCTCCCCGGGGGGACCCCCATCGATCCGCTCGCCAGTCTCAGATGGGCCTATCGCCGGATGCCCGCCCCTGCCCTGGCGGCTGCCCCCAGTCAGTTCCGCGGCCCCTTCATCGATGACGATGGCCTGCTGGCAGAGCAGATCTTCGATCTGCTGGTGACCCTCGGATCGATCACCGCCTGCGATCAGTGGGGAGCCGCCGTATGCCCCCACCAGACCGCCACCAACAGCGACGCTGCCACCTGGGTGGGAGCGATCACCCGGGTGCTGGTGCCCACGGCGATGCCGGCGGTAGCTCCCGAGATGCTCGAAGAGATTGCCTTCGCGTCGCGGGCTTGCCCGCCGGAAGGATGCCCCTCGCCACCGGTGACGGTAGGTGAACTGGCGGCCATGCTGGTGTGGGCCGCCGATCAGAGGGCGCACGATGAAGCCGTCACCGCTCTGGAGGAGGGCGAGCCCGAGGATGGGGTTCCCTCGCAGCCGTCGCCCTACTGGACAGCCGATCCGGTGAGTGCCTGGGCCCGGCTGGTCGCCGAGGGCCGGGCCGACGATTGCACGATGATCGCCCGTCCGCTCTCTGCCCCGCTGACCCGCGCCGGGCTGGCCGAGATGATCGGCAAAGCCCTCGGCTACCTGCCAGTGGTCGACTGCGGCGCGCTGGCCTGAACCATCTCCCGGTAGGCGTCGCTCAAAGTGATCCTCATCGGG
>DATHSX010000136.1:0-6396 GCA_035463935.1 Acidimicrobiia bacterium
CCAATTGGGAGGGACAACCGGTTCGACCAGCCCGACCATGTTTCCTGCCGGGTCCGTGAACATGGCGAACGCGACGGTGCCCGGTATCACCGTCCGGGGCATGACCGTCGACCCGCCTGACTCTTCGACCTTGGCGAGATGCCCGTCGATGCTGTCGACCTCGAAGTAGAAGACCGAGTAGGCGGGCCTCTCGTCGGAGCCCTGACCGATCGCCCCGCCCGGTTCGACCTGGGCAACATCGACCAGGTGGTAGGAGTCGAAGCCGGGGGCTGCCTGCGGCGTCCAGCCGAAGACCCTGCTGTAGAACTCGACCAGTGCCCCGGCATCGGGCCCCATCAGTTCCCAGTGGGCGACTTTGATGGCCACCTCATCTCCTTCAATGGGTTGCTCTGCGAATCTACCCCGCGTCCGGGCCCGGGGAGGCGGGGTCGGATCACAGTTAGATTCCCGCAATCATCCCCGAATCCCCAACTCCAGATCCCGTCGACGAACCCCGGGCGTACCAGCGGCTCCTGCTCGGTCTCCTCGGCACCGACGACCCGGCGGAAGTGCAACGACGGACGCCTGCGTCCCTGGAGGATCTCGTCGCCCGCGCCGGCGGGGATTTGCGGACCATCCCGGAACCCGGTGAGTGGTCGGCCTTCGACTGCATCGCGCACCTAGTCGATGCGGAGATCGTCATGAGCGGTCGCTACCGGTGGATCCTCGCCCACGACCAACCGGAGCTCCCGGGATACGACCAGGACTCCTGGGTGTCCCATCTCCATGCGCCCGACGAACCGGTCGCCGAGGTGATCGGCCTGTTCGGGGCCCTGCGCCGGGCGAACCTGGCCCTCTGGGAGGCCAGCGATGATCAACAGCGGGCCCGGACTGGCCTCCATCGCGAACGGGGACTGGAAAGCTACGACCTCTGTTTCCGCATGATCGCCGGCCACGATCGCTTTCACCTGGCCCAGGCCGAGCGCACCCTGGCATTGGTCCGTCAGTCGTAAAGGCCCCTTGGTTTGGCCGCCTCCCCTACCGGGTACGGGGACCGGCGAGGAGGCTGATATGAATACCAAGCCTTACCGGGTCCCGGAAACGAACGAACGCTTGGCAGACCTGTCTTTTGCCGGCCGCGCCGCCGTTTACCTCGAAAGACAGGGCCTCGACAGCGAAGCTGTGGTCCGTTGCCTCATGACTGAGTTCGATCTGGACCGCGAGACCGCCGAGGCCTTGGCCGACCTGGCCGCCTGACCTACCGAGCGCCGCGGGCCGCCGCGTTTGACCCGCCACGTTGGTTTGTCAATCCCTCCGCCCGGGTAAGCAACTCTGGTCCAATAAAGGAGGGACAATGACCGAAGTAGTTGCCTTGTTCGATAGCCGGATGGAGGCACAGCGGGCTATCGACGCGCTGTATTCGATGGGTTACGACGACGCCGCCCTGGGGTTCATGGACCGCCAGCGCGAGGAGTTCGATCGGGACGGCTTCGATGATGACATCGACGCTGGAACGGGGACAGCCGCCGAAGAGGGCGCCAAGGGTGCGGCCGGCGGGGCTCTGGGTGGTGCAGCCGTCGGCGCCGGAGCGGGTCTGCTGGCTTCAGCGGGTCTCGCCCTGATTCCGGGGGTCGGGCCCTTCCTGGCCGCCGGGACGATTGCCGGCACCCTCGGTGCTGCTGCCGCCGGTGCGGCCGGAGGCGCGGTGTTGGGCGGAGCAGCCGGTGCCATCTATGGCGCGTCGACCGACGACGAGACGTCGACGTACTACCGCGAGGGCATCGATCGGGGTGGGGCTCTCGTCACTGTCAACGTGGCCGATGGCCGAACCACGGAGGTGTCCGAGGCGCTGCGCAGCGCCGGCGCCAAGAACGTCGACGTGTACGGCAACACCGGCTGGATGTAGGCGCGATCGCCGCCAGACTCGAAAGCGCCCTCCCCCCGGAGGGCGCTTTCTGGTGGTAGGGCGCTTTCCGTCATAGCGGTTGGCCCGCAAGGTTGTTACTCTTCTTCTCGGAGTGAGGTAAAGGTCCGGGCGCTCGCCCGGATCCATCGAAAGGGGTCTTCATGAGACACCAACTGGCCCGACTCGGGCGTTCCCAACGGGCGGTCATCGCCCTGATCACGGTCCTGGCCTTGCTGGTGCTGGCGCCAGCCGCATTGTCGAGGCCGACCGCCGCCCAACCTTCCGCTTCGCAGACCGCCGCGTCCCAGTCGGCCCAGCGGGTGAGTCTGCCCCTACAGGTGGTGACGCCCGACGTCACGGTGGCCGCCACCGACGGTGCTGCGGCCGAGGCCGGAGCCGACACGGGGACTTTTACCGTCACCCGGACCGGACCCACCACGGCTGCCCTGACCGTCAACTTCACCCTGGGCGGCACTGCCGTGGCCGGGGACTACAACGCGATATCGAGTCCCGTGACCATCCTGGCGGGGCAGGCGTCAGCCGCGGTGACGGTCACCCCGGTCAACGACCTCCTCCCGGAAGACTCAGAAACGGTAATTCTGACCGTAACGGGCGGTACCGGCTACAACGTGGGGACGCCGTCCTCGGCGACGGTGAACATCGCCGATAACGACCCGCCGGTGGTCAGCATCGCTGCCACCGACTCCTCCGCCTCGGAGACCGGGCCCAACCCGGGCACCTTCACGGTGTCCCGAACCGGGTCCACCACCAACGCCCTCACGGTCAACTACACGATCGGGGGGACGGCCAGCAACGGCAGCGACTACTCGCTGCTGGCTACCTCGGTGGTAATACCCGCTACTCAATCGTCAGCGGTGGTAACGGTGACACCAACCAATGACGCCGTCGCCGAACCGACCGAGACCGTGATTCTCACCCTGGCCGCGGGGAGCTACACGATCGGCTCGCCCGCGGCTGCGACCGTCAACATCGCCGACAACGACGCGGTGACGGTGAGCGTGACCGCCACGGACGACTCCGCGGCCGAGGCGGGACCCAACCCGGGGGTCTTCACCATCACCCGCACCGGTGACCTGACCGCCGCGCTCACGGTCAACTACACGGTCGGCGGGTCGGCCACCGCTGGCTCCGACTATGCCGCCCTTCCGCTGTCGGTTGTGATCGCCGCCGGCCAGGCTTCGGCCACGGTGGTGGTTAACCCGATCGACGATGCCGCGGCCGAGGGCCAGGAGACGGTCATCCTGAACCTGGCTGCGGGCGCCTACAGCATCGGGAGCCCAAGCTCTGATGACGTGAAGATCGCCGACAACGACGGCACTGCCCCGACCGGGAACATGCCGGCCAACAAGGACCAGTGCAAGAAGGGTGGATGGCAGACCTTCGGAGTGTTCAAGAACCAGGGTGACTGCGTGAGTTGGGTCGCCACCGGGGGCAAGAACCCACCGGCCGGATGAAACGGCTTCCCGGGGGCGGTCCAGCCGGACCGCCCCCGGGGAAACCCACACCCGAGCTGAAAGCAGGAACCTGGTAGGTAGTCCGCCTCAGATGTCGGTCCGGTCCCGACTGGGGCGCCTGGGTCCCACCTGAAGGGACTCGTCAGCCTTTGGTTCTCGGCTCCCAGCGGAAGAAGCGCACCGCGATCACCACCCCGAAGAGCGTCCACAGCGCCACCACGGCCAGATTCCCCCAGGCAAATCCGGAGCCCTGGAAGTAGGGGTCGAAGGTGTCGCGCAGGGCGAGGAACGTGTGACGCACCGGGAACACCGAGCCGATCGCCCGCAGCCAGGACGGTGCCTGATCCAGGGGGATGAAGACCCCGGAGATGAAGAGGATGGGGAGGGCGGTGGCGTTGGCCACGGCCGGCGCGGTCTCGCCGTTGGGGATCACCGCCGCCACGGCCACCCCCAAGGCACAGAAGCAGGCGATGCCCAGTAACAGGGTCACCACCGCCGCTGGGGCCAGGCGCCAGATGATCTGCACGTCAAAGATCAGGACTCCCGCCAGTATCTGCACCAAGACTGCCACCAGGGCGAAGAACACCGCCGAAGCGATCCGGGCCGCCATGTAAACGGTGGAGGGAAGCGGCGTACCCCGCACCCGCTTGAGAACCCCGTCGTCACGGTTGATGGCCACAATGATCGCGAGGTTTATATAGGTGCTGGAAACCACCGCGAACAACACCATCGAGGGCACGAGGAACTGAACTGCCCTCACCCCGGTGGCCTGGTCAACCACCTCGTTGCCGAAGAGGGATCCGAACAAGAGCAGGAACATCAGCGGAAAGGCCAGGGAGAAGAAGGCGGAGAAGGGGTTGCGCAGAAAAATGAGGTTCTGGTATTTGAAGACGTGCCAGAACAGCTTCCACCAGGACCGGTCGGTCGCGGTGGAGGGAGCTAATGCGGTCACTCCGCCTCCGTTTCTTCGCTCGCGCTGTTCTCGGTGAGGCGTAGATACACGTCTTCCAGGCTCTCCCGGCTGACGGTCAAGCCGGCGAGATCCTCGCCCTGCTCCAGCGCCCACCCGGTGAGATCATGCAGCACCCGCGGAGCGTCATTGGTGCGCAACACCACCATGCCGTCGCGCGACTCGGCTGGGGGCAGCCCGGGCGGCAGGTTGGTGGGGGCGGCACCGAGACGGAAGCTGATCACCGCCTCACCAGCCTGGCGGCCGGCGATCGAGGAGGGCGGGCCCTCGGCCACAAAGGCGCCTTGGACTATCACCGCCACCCGGTCGGCCAGATGCTGGGCCTCGTCCATGTAGTGGGTGGTGAGGAGAATGGTCTTACCCAGGGACCGGAGGCCGTCGATCAGTTCCCATGACTTGCGGCGGGCCGACGGATCAAAACCGGTCGTGGGTTCGTCCAGAAACAACAGGTCGGGATCGCCGATCAGGACCAGAGCGAGATCGAGGCGGCGGTGCTGGCCCCCGGAGAGCGTCTTGATGCGGGCCTTGCGCTTCTCCGCGAGACCCACCATCTCCAATACCTGATCGATGTTCCGCTGCCGCGGATACATTCGCCCATAGAGATCGAGGGTCTCAGCCACCGAGAGTTCCCGATCGATCCCGGCCTGCTGCAATACGATCCCGATCCGCTCCCGGAAGGCGATGCCCCCGTGCTCGGGATCGAAGCCGAGCACCTCCACCTGTCCCGAGGTCCGTCGGCGGTAACCCTCGAGAATCTCGACGATGGTCGTCTTCCCGGCTCCGTTGGGCCCCAGCAGGGCGAAGCATTCCCCGGGATCGACGCGGAAACTGACCCCGCGCACGGCCTCCACCTCGCCGTAGTTCTTGTGGAGACCCTCCACCCGAATTGCCGCGCCGTCGATCTCAGATGAGCCCATTTCTTTATCCCAACCTGCCCAACGACCCCGGATTGCTCATGCCACGTAACGATCCAACAGTCCTTGAATGCCCGCCAGGCGCTTGTCGTCACACCGCTGGCGAGCCGCGGCAACGAACTCTTCACGATGGGGGTCTGCGCGAGAGCTGAACTGTGCGGCTGCCGCCAGAACAATGATCGCCCACTGGTTCAATCCGCTCTGTTCGAAGGTGTCGACGAGTTCGAAAACCGCGGCCCGCCTCGTGGTCGGATCCACCGCCGGGTCGGCGATCATCTCCCAGAACTCCGACCATCGAGGAAGCAGACGGGGATAGGCGGCGATGACCTCGACCAGCGCCGGGATCCGGGTCCGATCGCCCAACAGGGTGAGAGACCACAGCGCCGGTCCGAGGCCGCTTTGGACCGCGTTCCAGCCTCCCCGATTCAACTCCATCGCCGATTCGAACGACTCCTCCAGTTCTCCTCGCACGAGCGCCATCTCGGCCATCACCCCCTCGCGGCTTATCACGAGGAGGGGGTCCCCTTCCCCGGCCACCAGCCCGAGCGCCTGCTCATAGAGGGCCAGGGAAGCCTCCGCCTCCCCTCGCATCCAGGCCGCCTGAGCCCGGCTGATGGTGAATCCGGACAAGAGTTGGTCGGGTGGGTTCTGGACGATCGGATCGGACAGAAGCCGCTCCATCTGCTCGAAGTCAAGGCTGAAGACGTGCCAGGATGCCAGGTTGATGGCGGGGATCATGGCCATGGCCCGGTCACCCGTCCGCTTGGCGATCTCATAAGCCTCGGCTACCGCCCGCTTGGTAGCCGGCGGGTCGCTAGTCCCAAAGATATGGGCCAGGTTGTTCCGTCCGCGCACGGCGGAATGGGCAATGTCCAACCTATCCGCGAGGGCGATGGCTCCCTCCAGCAGCAGTCGCGCCTCGACCAGGCGGCCCGGGTGGCCGAGAGCGGTCCCCTTCGTAACCAGGGCATCGACAATGGTCGGCGTCAGCTCCAGCACCTCGGCCGCCGCCAGGGCCCGGTCGGCGGCGGCGATGGCCTCATGGTCCCGCTCGATGAGCAGGAGGGCCCGGGCCAGCAGGGACGCAGCCTGCGCCAACTCCGGATCGGAGGAGAGATCGGGCCGGCCCTCGAGGTGGCCCTCGAGAAGCTG
>DATHSX010000137.1:0-9614 GCA_035463935.1 Acidimicrobiia bacterium
ACATGTGGGTGGCGAAGGAGTGGCGGAGCGCGTGGGGAAAGGTGCTCGCTCGGTGCTCGACAATACGGCGGATGCCGCGAACGTCGAGGCGCCCGCCGCGAATGCCAACCCAGAGGGCGTCTCCACTCTGGGGCCCGGCCAACAGGGGGCGGCCCAGCTTCACCCACGAGGCGATGGCCGCCCTGGCCGGAAAGCCGACGGGAACGGCCCGGGTTCGTCCCCCTTTGCCGGTGACAGTTAGCACGTCGCCGGCTACCTCCCCCAGGCGCACGCCAACCAGTTCCGACACGCGGATACCGGTGCCATACAACAGCTCGAGGACGGCCCGATCGCGCAAGTCAACCGGCGTGTCCGCAGGGATCGAATCGAGCAGGGCGCTCACCGCCCGGCTGGGCAGACCGCGGGGAAGGCGCTCGGGGAGTTTGGGCCGCGCCACCTCGGTAGCGGCGTTGTGAGTGAGGGCTCCCCTGCGAACCTGATCCGCCAGGAAGGCCTGAATGGCCGATGCCTTGCGGGCTATCGAACGGCGGGCATATCCGGAGGCGTCAAGGTGGGCCAGGTACCGGCGGATAACCACTCGATCGACGCCCTCCCAACCCGTCAGGCCGGATTCGGCCACAAAAGCCAGAAATTGACTGAGGTCGCCGCGATAGGCGGAAACCGTATGAGGTGACAGATTGCGCTGGGCTGAGAGACGTTCCACGTAGGACCGAAGGCTCGCTCGCCCCTCTTCCCAAATGGTCGGCTCGCTCATTGCTACCCAGGCTACGGCGTGGGAGACCGGTCTCGCGGTAGCCCGAAGACCGCCTGCGCTCGGATTCGCGAGCCTTCCGTTCCATCAGGGCGGTTCGGGCTAACCGGGCCGGCGGCTGAACTGCCCCCTTTCGAGTGTTCCCTTGCCCGCCAGTTCGGCCCGCGCCAAGTCGGCCAGGATCTCGCCCGGTGGGCGCTCGGATCCGGCCAGGATGTCATCGAGGGTCGCCGTCTCCGGCAACCCAGCGGTCCCCGATCCCCCGCGGGGCGCCGGGCCCATCAAGAACTCGAGCGTCTCCAGCAAGTCGGAGGGCGAGAGCACCGGGTGGGCTCCGTCACGGATGAGCAAGTTGCAGCCCATCGACGTGGGACGGTCGATATCGCCCGGAACGGCCAGCACCTCCTTGCCCTGTTCGAGGGCTAGCCGGGCGGTGATCAACGCTCCGCCAGCCACGGGAGCCTCAACCACCACCACTGCCGCCGAGAGGCCGGCGATGATCCGGTTCCTGGCCGGGAACCGAAAGGCGGCGGGGGGCGTGCCTGGCGGGTACTCGGAGAGGAGGCCTCCGCCGGCGCAGATCAGCCGATCGGCCAACTCCCGATTCTCCGGCGGGTACAAGACGTCGATGCCGGAGCCGAGCACGGCATAGCCGATGCCTGCCACTTCGACGGTGCCGCGGTGCGCGGCCGCATCGATTCCTCGGGCGAGTCCGCTCACGACCAGCCGGCCGGAAGCGGCTACCGCCCGGCCCAGCGCCGTTGCCACCGCACGCCCATAGGCGGTACAACGGCGAGTCCCCACGATTGCCACTCCCGGCCCCGACGGCAGGGTTCCCCGCGCCCACATTGCCCCTGGCCGGTCCGGCACCGACCGCAGGAGCCCCTCCAGGTTCACCACCTGCCCGAGCTCATTCACACCTCACCTCGGAAGGCCAGGGCTTCGGCGATGTGCACCTCTGCCACCTCCTCGGAACCGACCAGATCGGCAACCGTTCGAGCCACCCTCCGGACTCGATCCACTCCCCGACCTGTGAGAACCCCGTTGTCCACGGCCCGGGCCAGCAAGGACCTGACCTCCAGACCCACCGGCTCCCGATCGAGCTGGGCCCTGGTCAGCCGCCCGTTGACCGCACCCCGCTCCAGCTGGATCTGGCGCGCCGCCACTACACGCTGCCTGATCGACTCCGAATCCTCGGCCACCGGGCCCAGCAGAGAGTCCGCAACCGGCGAGGACGCGAAGATTCGAAGGTCGAAGCGATCGAGAAACGGACCGCTGAGGCGCCGCTGGTAGCGGTCGAGTGCCGACATCGTGCAACGACAGGGATGGACCCGGTCGCCGCGAAAACCGCACGGGCACGGATTGGAGGCTGCGACTACCTGGGCCGCGGCAGGGAAGGTCACCGTCGATCCTCTGCGGGCGATCGTCACCTGGCCTTCCTCGAGCGGTTGCCGGAGAGCGTTGAGTAGGTAAGGAGGAAACTCACCAAGCTCGTCCAGGAGCAGGACGCCACGATGAGCTAGCGAGATCTCGCCGGGATGCGGATGCGGATGCCCTCCTCCGATTACCGCGGCGGCGGACGCTGAATGATGAGGGGCGCGGAACGGTGGCGATGCCGAGAAGGAACGGATACGGTCCGCTGCCGACCACAGGCACGCCACCTCAACGGCCTCTTCCGGAGTGAGGGGCGGGAGGATGCCCGGAAGCCGCCGGGCCAACATCGTCTTGCCGGCACCGGGTGGCCCGACCATGAGCAGATGGTGACTTCCGGCGGCGGCCACCTCGAGCGCCCGCCGGGCCAGGGGCTGGCCCCTCACCTCGGACATGTCCTCGATCGAGCTTTCAACGTCGGCGCCGGGTTGCGGCGGCTCGCGGGGGGTCTGGGTTCCGGCCACGACTGCTACAGCCTCAGCCAGGGAGGTAACGGGGTAAACACGAGCTCCCCGAACCCGCGCGGCGTTGGCAGCATCCCCCTCAGCCACGATGCACGGGAGGCCGCGACGGGAGGCCAACAAGGCAGCACCGATGGCGGTCCTGCTCCTTCTCACGGAGCCGTCCAGGGAGAGCTCACCCGCCGACACCAGCCGCAGGGCGGAACCGGGGAGGTGCCCGGTGGCGGCTAGAACGCCCAGGGCGATCGGCAGGTCATAGTCCGACCCCGCCTTGGGAAGGTCGGCCGGGGAGAGATTGACGGTGATCCGCCGGTGCGGGAATTCCCGCCCGGTCGAGACGATCGCAGCCCGCACCCGATCTTTCGCCTCTCTCACCGCCGTGTCCGGCAGCCCGACCAACGTGAAGATGTCCTTGGGCTTGCCGACGTGGGCTTCGATTCGAACCGGCCGCGCCTCGACGCCCACCATCGCCACGGAGATGGTTTGCGCGAACACGCCCTGGTTATAGGGGCCGGGGGGGCCTGCTTCTAGAGGTCTGAATGGAGGGAGGCCCGTCCGGCGTGAGTCCGCCGCTTTGGTGTCGGACCTTCGTAGGCTTCACCTGGCAATTGCGCCTCAACCCCGAATCTATTGCCCGAGCCTCGAGTCGTCGCCCGATCGTCACTTTGGTCTGGTGGCTGGTATTGGCGGCCCTGATGGCGATGCTCTCCTTCCTGCTGCTCGGCGACGCTCTCACCCAGGAGTTCACCTTCACCAATCGCCCGGAGTCGGTGCGAGCCGCCGAAATCCTGGAGGAGCAGTTCGACCGGGGCGACCAAGAGCGGCTGTCGGTCTTCTACATCCTCTACTCGGAAGCGAGCATCGTCGACGACCCGGTCTTCTCCGAGCGCATGCGATCCTTACAACAGGCGATCGCTTCCCTCGGCGACGAGGTGCTCGCCGGTCCCCCGGTCGCCTATCTCGACCTCGCCGCCGTCGCCCCCGAGCAAGCGGCTGGCCTGGTCTCGATTGACCGCCACGCCACCCTCCTCCCGGTTGACCTGAGCACAACCAGCGAGGAGGTAGTGGTTTCGCTTCGCGAGACGGCTGCGGCAGCGACCGGCGACGGGTTCACCGTGCAGGTTGCCGGAGCCCCGGTCCTGGAGGCCGACTTCACCAGGCTGGCCGAAGAGGACTTGCGCCGCGGCGAGGGGATCGGCATCGCCGCCGCCCTGATCGTGCTGGTGGTGGTCTTTGCCGCCGTGCTGGCCCCCCTACTTCCGATCGTGATGGGAGTCATGGCGATTGTGGTTGCTTTGGGATCGGTAGCCCTGGTCGGCCAGGTTGCCGACCTGAATCTGTTCGTCACCAACATGATCTCCATGATCGGGCTGGCGGTGGGGATCGACTACTCCCTGTTCATCGTCTCTCGTTTCCGGGAAGAACGCGATCGGGGTCGGGACCGTCTGCAGGCAATCGGGGCAGCAGGAGCGACCGCCAACCGGGCGGTCTTCTTCAGCGGCTTGACCGTGGTCCTGGCCCTGCTGGGCATGTTCATCGTCCCCTCGAGCCTTTTTCGCAGCCTCGCGACCGGGGCAATAGTCGTGACCCTGGCGGCGGTGGCGGCCTCGATGACGCTCCTCCCCGCCCTCTTGGCTCTCATTGGAGACCGGATCGACTGGCCCCGCCGCAAGCCACGTCCGTTGGCAGGCTCGGGTGTGTTCTGGCCGCGAGTCTCCCGGGCGGTCATGGCCCACCCCGTCGTCTACCTGGTCGGCGCGCTGGCCATCCTGGGGCTTCTGGGATCTTTCTATTTCCAACTCCAGGTGGGCACCGCCCAGAATGTCTCCGCGCTGCCCGACGACCTCCCGTCCAAGCAGGCCTTCGAGACGCTCGAGCGTTACTTCGCCGGAGGGGTAACCGATCCGGCCCGGGTGGTGGTCACCGCCGGTGATGCCGATACCCTTGGCGAACTCGTTGCGGCAGTCCAGACGGCGCTGGCCAGTGATGGAGACTTCGCCCCGCTAACGCCGGTCAGCTTCAGCCCGGACGGTGGCACCGCAGAGGTGTTGGCCTACTTCCTCGGGGACCCCGCCGCGGAGTCGTCTTTCCAAGCCATCCGCGATCTCCGCGCTGAAACCGTCCCACGACTCCTGGAACGCCATGCCGGCACCGAGATCCTCGTTGGCGGGAGTTCGGCGTTCCTCACCGACTTCCTGGACATGATCGATCGATACGAGTGGCTGGTGGTCGGATTTGTCCTCGCCCTCTCCTTCCTGCTGCTGATGGTGGTGTTCCGTTCCCTGGTGGTTCCTCTGAAGGCGATCCTCATGAACCTGGTCTCGGTCATGGCCGCCTACGGGGCCATAACCCTGGTCTTCCAGAAGGGGATCGGGATCGACTTCTTCAATTCGGTCGGCTTTCAGTTCCGCCAGACCGAGTCGATCGAATCGTGGATCCCGTTGTTCCTGTTCTCGGTTCTATTCGGGCTGTCCATGGACTACCACGTGTTCTTGCTCTCCCGTATCCGGGAGCGCTACGACCAAACGGGCGACAACACGGGCTCGGTCGCCTACGGCCTGACGACCACCGCGCGGATCATCACCGGCGCGGCGATGATCATGGTGGCGGTTTTCATCGGCTTCTCGGCCGGCAGGCTTTCCCAGTTGCAGCAGATGGGCTTCGGACTGGCGGTGGCAGTGCTGGTCGACGCCACCATCATCCGGACACTGATCGTCCCCGCGTCGATGCGACTACTGGGGGAAGCCAACTGGTACTTGCCCCGGTGGCTGGAATGGCTCCCCCGCGTCCGGGTCGAAGGGGGCCAGGACGAGCCCGCGGTCGAGTCGCAGCCGGTTTGAACCTTCACCGGCCTTTGAAATGGGGTGGACGTTTCTCCAGGAACGCCGATACCCCCTCGACCACGTCCTCGGTGGAGCCACAGATCGATTGGGCCTGTCCTTCGAAGGCTAAGGCCTCGGCCAATGACACCTCGAATGCCCGGTTGAGACCCTGTTTGGTGAACATCTGAGCGATGGGGGCCCCGGCGAGGAAGCTGTCGGCCACCTCGTTGACGCGCTCCTCGAAGCGACCCTCGTCGACGACGTCCAGCACGAGACCGAAATCACGGGCCTCGGTCGCATCGAGTATTCGTCCGGATAGCGCCATCTCCTTGGCGCGCTGCAATCCCACGATCCGGGGCAGGATCCAGGTTCCGCCAAAGTCGACCGTGAGCCCCCTCCTGACGAATATCTCGGAAAAACGCGCCCGGGTGGAGGCGATGACGACATCACAGGCCAAGGCGAGGTTGAGTCCCGCGCCTGCCGCGATACCGTCCACCGCGGCGATCGTGGGCTTGGGGCATCGATGCAGGGCCGCGGCCGCCGCCCCGACCGTCTTCATCCATTGATGCTGGGAGGTGACGCTCCGTCCGACCAGCAAGGCCGGATCGAGATCCGCCCCGGAGCAGAAGGCGCCTCCGGCACCGGCGATGACCAGGATTCGGGGCGGGGCCCGCTCGAAATCCTGGAAGGCATCGATGAGGTCGGACCATCCCTGAGGGGGGATGGCGTTGCGACGGTCGGGCCGTTCCATCGTCAACCATCGAATCGGGCCGCGATCCTCGGTTCGGAGCCATTCGGCCGCCTCCATGAGAACTCGACGGTAGCGGCCCGCCCCGCATCACCGCGGCGCGGACCAAGCCTCGAGCAACGATGAGACGGTCGACCCCACGGATCACTCAGCTGGCCACACCCAACTCCTCGAGGACAACCTCCCCGCCGAGCACAGCTACCGTCTCGACCCGATGGGTTTCAACCCTTTTCGCCCCGCTCACAAGGACTCGCTTGACTATGTGATGGTCATAGGCACCATCGTGGTCGTGGTGCTGTTGCTGGTATGGGCGATCTGGGGGTAACGGTCACTCCGGTCCAGCCTTACGCCGCTCGCAAGGCGTATGTCTGCCCCGGCTGTCAGGCCGCTATCCCCCCGGGCACCTTCCACCTGGTGGTGGTTCCCGACGACCAACCGGGCGACCGCCGTCATTGGCACCACGGCTGCTGGCACAAGGACCTCCGCCGTCGCTTCGGCCGGTCGGCCGGTGCCTGAACGCGACGGATCCCCGTCAGGCGTCCCGGAGCTGAAGTCCGGCCCAGGCCGCGAGGAGTGCGGCCGCCGCCCACGAAAGAGTGACGGTGAGCGCCTTGGAGAACGAGGCGGGCTCACCCAGCAGTGGGCCAAAGCCGCCTACGTCGAGAGACCCGAGCAGTGCCGAGGTGTGGATCGAGAGCGAGATGTTGCGCCATCCCTCCCACAGCCCGAGCAGCGTCTCGCCGAAGCTGAAGGCAAGTGTGGCCCCGATTGCCGGGCCCACCGAGCGGAGCCACGCCGAGGCCGCGAGGCCGAGCGAAACCCACGTCAGCTGCACGAGCAATGACTTCCAGACGATCGCCCCCCATTCGGAGGGCTGCAAGCTCCCGGTGCCTTCGGCGAGCAGCAGGGCGATCACCGAGAAACCCGCTACCGCCATGATCATGGCCACCCAGGACGCGGTGGTGGTGGTTATGACCCGGGCGAGGAGGTGCTGCCAGCGGCGCGAGTTGCGGGTGAGAGTGGTGGCCCAGGCCGAGGTGGCCAGCTCCCCGGCCAGGTACATGGTGGCGAGAATGATTGGGAACCAGGTCTGGCCCAGCACCTGCTGGGCACCCAGCAAGTAAGCGTCCGGCTTGGCTACCACCGGGAATCCGGAGTCCTCCGAAATCACCCGGGGGAGCAGGAAGAAAACCCCGGCCAGCAAGGCCACCAGCGCCGCCAGCACGAGCACCAGGACCCAATAGGTCCGGCGCTTCGCCAGCTTGATGAGTTCGGCTTTGATCAGGCCCGTCACTTCCCGCCCCCGGTGAGAGAGAGGAAGACATCCTCCAGACGACCCGTCCGCCTTGAAAGCTCGGAGGGAAAGATACCGGCAGCAGCCAGAACCCGGGATATCTCGGAGCCTTGATCGGATTCGACCAAGACTCTGCCCTCGTGCTGCGAAGCACCCAGCCCGGCGGCCGCCAGCGCTCCCACGGCCCGCTCGAGATCGTCGACCTCCACCGAGTAGCCCGTCCGGTACGAGCCCAGTAGATCGACAAGGCTGCCCTGGGTCACAAGCTTCCCGTGGCTGATCACGATGACGTGGTCGGCCATCGCTTCGATGTCGGCGAGGTTGTGCGAAGCGACCACGACGGTTGTGCCCTGTACGGCGAGCTGTCGGAGGCTGGTCTTGATCTGCGCCTGCCCGGCCGGATCGAGCCCATCCAGCGGCTCGTCGAGGAAGAGCAGTTGGGGATCGCCGAGCAAGGCTGCCGCCAGCGCCAGCCGCTGGCGCATCCCCTTGGAGTAGCCATCGATCCGGCGCCGGGCATCGGCACCCAGGCCGACGAACGCGAGGAGGCTCTCGATCCGGTCATGACCTTTGCCCAGGGTGTAGGCCGCCACCCGGAGGTTGTCTCTGCCATTGAGGCCTTTGATCAGGCCCGGCTCCTCAACGATCGCCCCCAGACGAGGAACGATGCCGGCGAGTTCCGAGGCGACCGACATCCCCAGCACTTCCATGGTTCCCGCGTCTGGTCGGGTGAGGCCAAGTAGCGAACGAAAGGTCGTGGTCTTTCCCGCACCGTTCGGGCCCAGGAACCCGGTGACCCGACCCGAGGGAATGGTGAACGAGAGGCCGTCCAACGCCACCGTCTCGCCGTAGGCCTTGCGCAGGCCCTCGACTCTGACCGCGGCGACCCCGGCGGCATCGGCGACTGCGGCATTTGCGACTGGGTCATTTACGACGGGGGCATTTGCGACGGGGGCATTTGCGACGGGGGCATTTGCGACTGGATCCATGGGGCGGCCACCCTAGCCCGATCGCCCTTCCCGACACCCGCGGTCGCCCCCCGACGGCTATGCGATCATCGGCACCCAGTGGAGATCGATCCCCGTGCTGGAGAAGTTCACCACGATCAGGTCGACCCTGGCTGCCCCCAGCCGGTTGGCGAGCCGGCGCACTCGGCGGGCCTTGGCTTCGTTGAAGGCGGCGAGGGGATCGACGGGTTCGCCCCACTGCCGGGTGGATCGCACCTCCACCACCGTCCGCTCCCCCGCGATCACAGCCAGGAGGTCGACCTCGCCCCGCCCCACCTTGACATTACGGCCGATCAACCGTCCGCTCTGCCGGGATATGAGTTCGGCGGCTTGAGCTTCGGCCACCCGGCCCACCAGAGCGGTCGGCCAGGTTTGGACCTCATGCCACTGGAGGCGCATGGTTGTTGATCACCCGACCCATGAGCGCCGGTCTACTGATCGAGTGTGACCGAATCCACCGCTCCGAGCCGGGAGAGAGGCCAGATCCTCAGGACGGCCTCACCCAGCAGGTGGTCGTTGGGGATCGCTCCAAAGCGGCGGCTGTCGTAGCTGACTGCCCGATTGTCGCCCATCACAAAGACGCTGTCCGCAGGGACCACCACCGGCGAGAAGTCCGGCATCCCTCCCGTTTCGAGGAGATAGGGCTCGTCGACCTCTTCGCCGTTGACCACCAGAAGCCCACCGCGGATTTCAACCGTGTCACCCCCGACCGCAACCACACGCTTGATCAAGTCCTCCGCGGAGGCTGTCTGGATGCCGATCGCCTCGAGGATGTGCCGGATCACCGCCTCCGGAATGGATTCGTCGTCGATCTCGTCGTTGAAAGGGGAGATGAATACGACGATGTCACCACGCCGGGGCTCCCCGAAGCGATAGTTCAGCTTCGAGATCATCACCCGATCGTTGATCTCGATGGTCGGCAGCATCGACTCGCTCGGAACGTAGAAGGGCTGGACCAGGAAAGTCTTTATAACTACGGCCACCGCCAGGGCGACGATCAGCAGACCCGGCAGTTCGACCCACAAGGGCCGCTCGGGCTTGGCGTGCCGTCCCCTTCCTGGCTTGGCCGGCGCTTCGGTACTCAGTCGCGCTTCTCCTTG
>DATHSX010000138.1:0-2493 GCA_035463935.1 Acidimicrobiia bacterium
CCACGTAGGACCTTGCGGCTTCCCTCCGGGATCAGGGTGGCGTGGTGAAGAATCGCTAGATCCTCGCGGGACCGGTGACATCGTTCGATGGCGATGTGGATCGGGTCGAGCCGGAACCCGGCGATGCCCCACCAGGCGGCGGCCGTGGTGTGAGAGAGGATGGCGTCGTTACCGACGTGGAGGATCGGGATGAGCAGTCGCTGGGCGTCGGTAGCGGCCGCCCCGGCGATCCGCAGGACCCGGGGTGTCATCGGCTCCAGCGTTCCCCGGACCAAACGACGCCGGATCTGGGCGGCCGACACCTGGGCCGAACGGAGCTGACGATGGGAAACCAGACCCTGTTGGTCGCGGGCGATCGACCTGATGATCTGATCGGCGTCCACCCGTCCACCTTGCCCCAACTCGGGACCGGGGAGAAGGGGGTTGTTCTGGTGCGCAGCCAGCGGCGCGTTTCGCACCGGTTTGCTGATAAAAACGCGGTTAGGAGCCCCAGGCTCCTCCCCCGGGGGTCTTGACCAGGAGGCGGTCCCCGGGTCTGACCTCGAAGGTGGCCTTGCCGGGAAGCCGCTGGGGGGCGCCTCCGGGTGGGAGCAGCCAGTCCTCGCCACAGGCCCCGGGGCCACCGCCGGCCAGACCCCAGGGATGATGACGGCGGCGCTCACCGATCAGGGAGACGACCGCCGGGACCAGGAATTCGATCTCACGCTCGACGCCTTCGCCGCCGGGATGACGGCCTTCACCGCCCGAGGCCCTGCGCAGGGTGTAGCGGGTGACCCGGAAGGGATAGTGCATCTCGAGCGCCTCGATCGGGGTGTTCTTGGTGTTGGTCATGCCGGTGTGGATCCCCGATTGTCCGGCGCGATCAGGACGGCCCCCCTGTCCTCCCGCCACCGTCTCGTAGTACGCGAACTGGTCGTTGCCGATGAGGATGTTGTTCATCGTGCCTTGGGAAGCGGCCGGCACCCGCTCCGGGGCGACCTGGGCCAGCGCGCCGAGCAGGACGTCGGCGATCCGCTGGCTCGTTTCCACGTTGCCCGCGGCCACCGCCACCGGCGCCAGCGCGTTCACCAGAGTGCCAGCCGGCGCCTTCAGCCGCAAAGGGCGGTAGCAGCCCCCATTGGCAGGGATGGTGGGGTCGGTCGCCACCCGGACCGCGTAGTAGAGACAGGAACGGGTGACCGCCTCGACCGCGTTGATGTTGCCTTCGACCTGGGGATGGGTTCCGGAGAAGTCCGCCTCCAGCGACTCATCTCGAATCGTGATCTTCACCGCGATGGTGACATCCCGGTCTCCCCACTCCATCAGGTCCGAAAACAGATAGACCCCGTCGGGAACCGCCGCCAGGGCCGCCCGGGTTCGTCGCTCGCCGTAATCGAGCAGACCCGCCGCCACCCTCTCGAATCTGGTGATCCCCATCTCTCCGACCAACTCGGCCAGTCGCAACGCTCCCACCTCGTTGGCGCCCATTTGCGCCGCCAGGTCGCCGTCCCTCTCGGTCGGGGTCCGGGTCGCAGCCAGCAGCGGGTTCCGGAACTCGTCCACCCATTCGCCCTCTCTCACTGCGACGGTCGGAGCCACCACGTGTCCCTCCTGCTCGAGCCTGGTCGCCGCGGCCGGCATCGAACCCGGAGCCTCTCCTCCGACATCGGCATGGTGGGCCCGGTTCGCCACCCAGGCCAGGAGCCGGCCCTCTACGAACACCGGACGAACCAGGGTGAGGTCGTTCAGATGGGTGCCGCCCGCGAAGGGATCGTTGACCGCGTATTGGGCGCCCGGTTCGGGATCGAAGCGCTCGATCACCGCCAGTACCGAGGCGGGCATCGACCCGAGGTGGACCGGGATGTGCTCCGCCTGGGCCAGCATCTCGCCGTCGGCCAGGAACACTGCCACCGAGCAATCGGCCCGCTCTTTGATGTTCGGCGAATGCGACGTTCTGCGCAGCACCGCGCCCATCTCGTCGGCGAGGGACGCAAAGCGGCTATTGGCCACCTCGAGGGTGATCGGATCGATCACCACGTGATCTCCGTAGCCCCGTCCTCGAGCACTGTCGCCCTCTCCCCGGCGCCGACCCAGGTGGTCGATTGGGGGTCCTCCAGGACCGCCGGGCCCACCACTTCGCCCCCGGGGGGAAGCGACGGCAGCCGCCACCTGGCAACCACGGTTCCGTCCGGCAGGCGCCGATCTCCGAGCCGCGGCTCACCGGATGGTTGCGGTGGTGGCAGCGAGGACCACGCCAGCGCCGGCCGGGACACGGCCGTGGCTCGGAGCGTGACCAGCTCCGCGGGTTGTCCGGGCCAGGCAAAGCCATTGCGCTCGCGATGGGCTTGGTGAAACCGTCCGGCCAGTGTCTCCCAGGTGTCACCCCTCTCCACTGCCACGTTGGTTTCGTGAGACTGCCCCGGATAGCGAAGGTCGGCGGTTACTTCGATCCGGTCGGCCGGGGCACCGGTGCCCGATCGGAAACCTGCCTCGACTTCGGAGATGATCTCCCGA
>DATHSX010000139.1:0-2518 GCA_035463935.1 Acidimicrobiia bacterium
GGCACTGATGAGATCCATCACTTCAAGGATCTCGAGCTCAACCTCCTCACCGATCAGGCCATGTTGGGCGCCCGGCCGCTCGATCTCACCTACATGGAGTACGAGTTGCTCAGGTTCTTCGTCGAGCACCAGGGGCGGGTCTGGACCCGGGAGCAACTCTTGTCGAAGGTATGGGGATACGAGTACTACGGCGGGGCCAGAACCGTCGACGTGCACGTGCGCCGTCTGCGGGCCAAGCTCGGTGAGGAACGGGCGTCGTGGATCACCACGGTCAGGTCCGTCGGCTACCGGTTCGGCTGAGCGAGCGGCCGTAAGCCGTAGCTAATCCGCGCTATGCCCCGCCACCGCTCCGCCCACTGCCTGCCGACTGGTTAGCCGAAGGTGATCCCCTGGGCCAGGGGGAGATCATCACCCCAGTTGATGGTGGTCGTCTGGCGGCGCATGTAGGCCTTCCACGAGTCCGATCCGGCCTCTCGCCCCCCGCCCGTTTCCTTCTCCCCGCCGAATGCCCCACCGATCTCGGCCCCCGAGGTCCCGATGTTGACGTTGGCGATTCCGCAATCGGAGCCGGTCGTCGAAAGGAACCGCTCGGCGGAGCGCAGCGAGTCGGTGAAGATTGCCGAAGACAAGCCTTGTCGTACCCCGTTCTGGACCGCGATGGCCTCCTCCAGATCGGCAACGTCGATCACATAGAGAATCGGGGCGAACGTTTCCTCTTGAACGATCGGGGCCTCCGCTCCGATCCGGACAATGGCCGGCTCGACGAAGTTGCCGGGCCGGTCGAGCCTGCCCCCGCCGTAAACCACGGCTCCTCCCTGATCCCGGGCCGCGGTCAGGGCACTCATCATTTCCCGAACCGCTCCCGCCGTCACCAAGGGGCCCATCAACGTTCCCTCCTGAAGGGGATTACCGATCGGTACCTGGCGATAGGCATCGACCAGCCGATCGACCAGCTTGTCGGAAATCGCTTCATGGACGATCAGCCTTCGCAGGGAAGTGCACCGTTGTCCGGCGGTGCCCACCGCGGCAAAGACCACGGCGCGGACCGCGAGTTCGAGGTTGGCGTCGTCCATCACGATGATGGCGTTGTTGCCGCCAAGTTCGAGTATGGCTTTCCCGAAACGCGCGGCCACGGCCTCAGCCACCTTCTTGCCGACTCCGGTGGACCCGGTGGCAGAGATGAGGGGTATGCGGGGATCATGGATCATCCGGTCTCCCACCACCGATCCCCGGCCGACGACCAGATTGAAGAGACCCTCGAAACCCGAGCCCTCCATCACCTCCCCGGCGAGCCGCGTGACCGCCAGCGCCGTGAGAGGTGTCTCCGAGGATGGCTTCCAGATGACGGTGTCGCCGCAGACTGCGGCTATTGCCGAGTTCCACGACCAGACGGCCACGGGGAAGTTGAACGCAGTGATGACCCCGACGGGACCGAGGGGATGCCATTGTTCGTACATCCGATGGCGGGGCCGCTCGGACATCATGGTCATCCCGTACAGCTGGCGGGAGAGACCCACGGCGAAATCGCAGATGTCGATCATCTCCTGGACCTCGCCCTCCCCTTCGGCCCGGATCTTTCCCATCTCCAGGCTCACCAGGGCGCCCAGTTCGGATTTCCGAGTCCGTAACGCATGGCCCAGCCGGCGAACGTATTCACCCCGGCGGGGGGCGGGGAGGTCCCGCCAGGCCGCAAAGGCTGCCACCGAGCTGTCCACCGCCTCGTCGTACTCGGTCGCCGAGGCCTGGCGGACCGTGGCGATGACGTCACCCGTGGCCGGATTGGACACCGGCAGGTCGCCGCCCTCTCCGGTGAGCCACCGCCCGGCGAAGACCCCGGAGTTGGTCTCGGTCAGGCCCAAAGCAGAAAGGACGGCCGTGGTTTCCATGAGCACTCCGTTCAGCGGGCAGCGATAGCTTCGATCTCGATCTTGAATTCGGGCTTGGGCAGGGCCGCCACCTGAAACGTCGAGCGGGCGGGTGGATCGCCCGGGAAGTAGGACGCGTAGGCCTCGTTGACCCGACCGAACTCTGCGATATCAACCAGGAAGATGGACGTCTTCACGATGTCTTCGTAACCGAGGCCCAGTTCGAAGAGAAGGGCCCCGATGTTGTCCATCACCATACGAGCCTGATCCACCACGTCGACCGGGGTCGGGCCGCCGGCCCGGTCGATTGCTACTTGCCCCGACATGTAGACAAACCCGTTGGCCTCGGTAGCTACCGAATACGGGGCCAAGGGCTGGGGCGCAGAGGAAAAGCGCGGTACTTGCTTGGGCATGCCGCGAGCCTAACGGAGGGGTCGATAGGACCGGCAAGCAGAGGGGAGCTCAGCTGAAGCTGTTGCCGCACCCGCACGAGCGGGTCACGTTCGGGTTGTCGATGGCGAACCCCGCCCCCATCAGCCCATCCTTGTAGTCGAGGGTGGACCCGCGCAGACGGTCGGCAGACTCGGGATCGACGACGACCCGCACCTTTCCGAACTCGGACACGATGTCGTCGGACTCCACCTCGGAATCGA
>DATHSX010000140.1:0-7506 GCA_035463935.1 Acidimicrobiia bacterium
GACCACGACCCCCGGACCACCCCGGGCCTTACCTGGCTGCTCGCCCGCATGGAAGCGGGGGGGATGAGCCCCGACGAAGTGGTTAACGAGACGCTCCTGCGCCAGGCGGCGACCAACGTCACGGTGCGCAACATCGTCACCAGCCTCCGGCACATCACCTCTTTTGACTGGGGAGATTTCGTTGAGGGAGTGAGTCTGGTCGACCGGGCCCTGGCCACCGAGAGCTCCTACGGCGAGATGAGCTTCGCGACCCGCGACCGCTACCGCCATGCCATCGAGGACCTCTCGAAGGGATCCGGCACCCCCGAACTCGACATCGCCCGAACCACTCTGCAACTCGCCGGCGCCGAACTCGACGACCGTCGCCAGCGTGATCCCGGCTTCTATCTGCTCGGCGAGGGGCGCGCCACGCTGGAGGCGGAGATCGGTTTCCGCCCCGGCGCCGGCACTCTCCTGGCTCGATTCGTCAGAAGGCACGCGGCCGGGGTCTACCTGAGCGCGGTTTCGCTGGTAACCGCCGGGATCCTGATCGTGCCCCTCCTCACCATCGACGGGCCCGGGCCCTGGCGGTGGGTGACGGCGTTATTGGCCGTGATCCCCGCCTCCGACATCGGGGTGACCCTGGTCAACCGGATCGTGGCGGCGTTGGTCCATCCCGAGGAGCTCCCCTCCCTCGCCCTTCGGCAAGGTCCGACCGCGGAGCTGCGGACGTTGGTGGCGATACCGGCCATGTTGGGGCGTGCCGAGCAAGTGGAAGAACTGGTCGAACGCCTGGAGGTCCATTACCTCGCCAACCCCGACGGTGAGTTTCACTTCGCACTGGTCACCGACTGGCGGGATGCCGACGAACCCGACGGGCCCGACGATGCCGAGCTGCTGGCCGCTGCCGCCGGGGGCGTGGCCCGGCTCAACAAACGCCACGGGCCCGGACCCGGCGAGGGTGATCGCTTCCTCCTTTTCCATCGCCGCCGCCTCTTCAACCCGGGTGAGGGTCAATACATGGGTTGGGAGCGCAAACGGGGCAAGCTCCACGAGCTCAACCGGCTTTTGCGCGGAGCGTCCGACACGACGTTCCTCTCCACCGACAGCGAGCCTCCGGAAGAGATCCGCTACGTGATCGCGCTCGATGCCGACACCCGGCTTCCCCCCGGGGCGGCCACCCGGCTGGTAGCGACGATGGCCCATCCCCTCAACCGCGCCCGGGTCGATGAGCCGCTGGGCCGGGTGGTGGAGGGCTACGGCATCCTGCAGCCGCGGGTCACCGCCTTTCTCGGCTCGGGGGGGACGAGCGTCTTCCAGCGGGTCTTCTACCCCCCCGCCGGTATCGACCCCTATGCCGCCGCGGTCAGCGACCTTTACCAGGACCTGTTCGGGGAGGGTTCCTACGCCGGGAAGGGCATATATGAGGTCGACGCCTTCGAGGCGGCCCTCGAGGGTCGCATCCCCGAGAACACGCTTCTCAGCCACGATCTTTTCGAGGGCAGCTTCGCCCGGGCGGGGCTGGTGAGCAACGTCGAGGTGTTCGAGGAGTTCCCGAGCCACTACGAGGTGGCCCTCGCCCGCCAGCACCGTTGGGTTCGAGGCGACTGGCAACTGCTTCCCTGGATCCTCGGCCGGCACGGACCGCTCCCCCCGGTCGCCCGCATGAAGATGCTCGACAACCTCCGCCGCAGCCTGGTGGCCCCCGCCGCCCTGTTCACTTTGCTCGCCTCCTTCCTGGCCCCGGGGGTACCGATCTGGCCCTGGACCGCGTTGATTGGCCTCGCGCTGGCTCTCCCCGGACTGCTGCCGCTCATCGAGCGGGTGATTCCTCGCCGGACCACCACCCCCGGAGCGGTGCGGCTGCGGCGGTGGTCGGCCGACGCCGGGCGAGTGGTGGAGCGGATCATGTTGCAGGCCGCCTTCCTGGCCCACCAGGCGCTCCGGTTTACGGACGCCATCGTCGTGACGCTCTGGCGCCTGGCGGTAACGCGGCGGGGTTTGCTCAACTGGGTGACAGCCGCAGAGGCGGAGAGGCAGTTCAGCCTCGAGCTGGGGGGGTTCATCCGGCGGATGGGACCTTCGACGGTGGTTGGTCTGGCCGCCGCGGCCGCCACCGCCCTGGCCAGGCCGGAAGCTTTGCCGGCGGCCCTGGCCTGGTCGGTGATGTGGGTGCTGGCGCCCTTCATCGCCTATCGGGCCAGCCTCCTCCGGCCGACCAAAGTGGCCGATCCGCCCAGCCCCGAGGAGCGCGAGACCTTGCGGCTGGCCGCCCGCCGCACCTGGCGATACTTCGAGCAGTTCGTGACCGCGGACGACAACTGGTTGCCACCCGACAACTTCCAGGAGGACCCCCCGGTCGTCGCCCATCGCACCTCCCCGACCAACATCGGGCTTTATCTGCTGGCGGTGCTGTCCGCCCGCCAGTTCGGATGGATTGGCCTGGAGGAGGCAGTGTCCCGGCTGGAGGCGACGGTGGCCTCCCTCAACAGTCTGGAGCGCTTCCAGGGGCATTTCCTCAACTGGTACGACACCCTCACCCTCGAGCCTTTGGCACCCCGGTATGTCTCGACGGTCGATAGCGGCAATCTGGCCGGTCACCTCCTGGCCGTGTCGGCGGGCTGCTCCCAACTCCAGCACCTGTCCCCCGGCCCGGAGGCGCTGGCGGGGATCAGAGACAACGCCCTCCTGATTCGCGAGGCCGCCGATCGTCTGGTGCTGAGCCTTCATGTCGAGGTCGTGTCCCCGCGCGATCTCGACCAGGCGCTGGTGGAGTTGCTCGGCCCGCTGCGTCATCCGGTGGGGCCCGAGTGGCCCGAGCGCCTCGCCACGATCGAACAGGCCGCCGAAACCGTGGCCGACATCGCCCGCACGCTGGCCACGGGCCCGGGCGCCGAGGACCTGGGGTATTGGGCCGAGGCGCTGGTGGCGTCTGTGCAAAGCCATCGGTTGGACCGCCGGATGATCGAGGACCCCACCAGCCGTGAGCAGCTCGCCCGGCGGATGGCGGCCCTGGCCGAGCGGACAGCCGACCTGGCGGGGGCGATGGACTTCTCGTTCCTGATGGACCCCGAGAACAAGCTGCTGGCGGTCGGTTATCGCGTGGGAGATGCCGCCCTCGATCAGAGCCATTACGACCTGCTCGCCTCCGAGGCCCGGCTGGCCAGCTTCGTGGGCGTCGCCACCGGGGACCTACCGCCCAGCCACTGGTTCCGGCTCGGACGGTCGATGACGCCGCTCGGCAGGGACGCCGCCTTGATCTCGTGGTCCGGCTCCATGTTCGAATACCTGATGCCGCTGCTGGTGATGCGGTCCCCCCCCGACAGCATCCTCGATACGACCTACCGGGCCGTGGTACGACGCCAGGTCGAGTACGGCAACGAGCGGCAGATCCCCTGGGGAATCTCGGAGGCCGCCTTCGCCGCCCGCGACGTCCACCTGATCTATCAGTACCGGGCCTTCGGCATCCCCGGTCTCGGGTTTGAACGGGGCCTGAGCGCAGACCTGGTGGTCGCCCCCTACGCCACCATGCTGGCGGCGATGATCGAGCCGCGGGAGGCGGTGGCCAACCTGGCCCGGCTCAGCCAATTGGGAGCCGTGGGCACCTACGGCTATTACGAATCGCTCGACTTCACCCCGACCCGGCTGCCCGAAAACGGCGAGGTGGTGGTGGTGCGGGCCTACATGGCCCACCACCAGGCCATGTCGTTGGTCGCCCTGTCCAACGTCCTCTTTGCCGGGTTCGCCCGGGACCTCTTTCATACCGAACCTTCGGTCCGGGCGGCCGAGCTGCTGCTCCATGAGCGGGTACCCCGGGATGTCGAGGTGGCTCGTCCCCGGGCCGAGGAGGTCGCCGGGGCTCATGCGCTGGAAGAAGCCAGGGGAGTGGTGCGGAGGGTGGCATCACCCCACGGGCCGGTCCCGCTCACCCATCTGCTCTCCAACGGCGGCTTCTCGACCGTGCTCACGGCCGCCGGCTCCGGGTACAGCCACGTGCGGGGGCTTGCCATCAACCGGTGGCGGGAGGACGCCACCCGCGACAACTTCGGTAGTTACCTGTTCATCACCGACGGCCACACCGGGCGGACCTGGTCCGCCGGCTACCAACCCACCCGCGTGGAGCCCGACGCCTATCAGGTGGCCTTCAGCGAGGACAAGGTGGAGATCACCCGGCGCGACGGCAGCCTGGCCACCAAGCTGACCGTGGTGGTGTCCGAAGAGGACGACGCCGAGGTCCGCCGGGTGAGCCTGACCAATCTGGGGGCGGTGGCGAGAGAGGTGGAGGTCACGTCTTACGCCGAGCTCGTACTGGCCCCGTCCCGGGTGGAGGCCGCCCATCCAGCCTTCGCCAACCTGTTCGTACAGACCGAGGCGGTGGCCGGACCCGATGCCCTGCTCGCCACCCGCCGGCCCCGCTCGACAGCAGAGGAAACGGTGTGGGCCGGTCACGTCCTGGCGGTAACCGGTGAGGTGGTGGGCGGCGTCCAGTACGAGACGGATCGGGCCCGCTTTCTCGGCCGGGGCAACCAGGTCCACCGGGCGGCGGCAGTGGATCGTCCCCTGTCGAATTCGGTGGGCCGCGTGCTCGACCCCGTCTTCAGCCTGCGCAGGAAGGTGCGGATCCAGCCCGGAGCCACCGCGCATCTCGATTTCACGACGCTGGTCGCTGCCACCCGCCCGGAAGCCCTCGACCTAATCGACAAGTTCTCGCACCCGGCCGCCTTCGAGCGCTGCTTGACCCTGGCCTGGACCCAGGCCCAGGTCCGCCTCCATCACCTGCGGGTGGATCCCGACCAGGCCCACGTCTTCCAGCAGCTGGCCGGAAGCCTCATCTACTTCGACCCGGCGGTGCGGACCGGCCTCGATCAGGTCCGGTCGTCACCCGGCCAGGAGGGCTTGTGGCGGCATGGCATCTCCGGTGACCTCCCGATCGTGTTGGTTCGCATCGACCAACCCGAGGAGCGGGGTCTGGTCCGCGACCTGCTCCGCGCTCAGGAGTACTGGCGGATGAAGGGCTTCTTCGCCGACCTGGTGATCATCAACGAGCAGCCCGGCTCCTACGTGCGGGACCTGCAGGGTGCCCTCGAAGAGCTGATTCGGGAAGGCGGGCGCCGCCTGGGCCAGGAGCCCGAGGGAGGGGTCTTCGTTCTCAACGGCCCCGCCCTCACCCCCGAGGACCGGTCGCTCTTCCAGTCCGCGGCCCGGATGGTCCTGCTCAGCCATCACGGCACCCTGGCCGACCAGCTCGCCCGCCGGCCCGCCAAGGAGCTGGCTCCCGTGCCTCCCGAGCGGCTGATCCCTGGCGATCAGGGAGGCGGACCACCCCCCCGTCCCGAGCTTGAGTTCCCCAACGGGCTCGGTGGCTTTGCCGCCCAGGGCAACGAATACGTGGTGGTGCTGGGGGAGGGTCAGTGGTCACCCGCACCCTGGGTCAACGTCATCGCCAACGCCCGGTTCGGCTTCTGTGTCTCGGAATCGGGGTCCGGCTACAGCTGGGCCCAGAACAGCCGCCAGAACCAGCTGACCCCGTGGTCGAACGATCCGGTCGCCGATCCCCCCGGCGAGGTGCTCTACATTCGGGACGAGGAAACCGGCGAGGTCTGGGGACCGACCGCCCTGCCGATCAGGGATCACTCCTCCGCCTACCTGGCCCGGCACGGCCCCGGCTATTCCGAGTTCGAGCACACCTCGCGGGGAATCGCCCTTCACCTCCATCAGACCGTCCCCCTCGAGGATCCCGTCAAAATCTCCCGGCTGCGCATCCGCAACCTGACCGGTCGCCGCCGCAGGCTTTCGGTCACCGCCTACGTCGAGTGGGTGCTCGGCGCCACCAGGACCGGCTCGTCGATGCAGATCGCCACCGAACTCGACCAGGAAACCGGCGCGCTGCTGGCCCGCAATCCCTGGAATGCCGACTTCGGTGACGGGGTGGCCTTTGCCGACGTGGGGGCCGGCGAGGTCAGCGCCACCAGCGACCGGGTCGAGTTCCTGGGGCGACACGGCAGCGTCGACCGGCCGGCCGCATTGCAGAGGACCCGGAATCTGTCGGGCCGGGTCGGACTGGGTTTCGACCCCTGCGCGGCCCTGCAACGCCGGGTCGTGCTCGGTCCCCACGAGGAGGTCGACGTTCTGTTCCTGCTGGGCCAGGGCGAGGACGAGGCCGAGGCTCGCGCCCTGATCCGCCGCTACCGCCAAACCGACACCGAGGCAATCAAGGCCGCCGTGGCGACCCGCTGGAACGACGTCCTCGGCACCGTCCGGGTGCGGACGCCCGATCGTTCCTTCGACCTGATGATCAACCACTGGCTGCTCTACCAGACCCTCGCCTGCCGGGTGCTGGCACGGTCGGCGTTCTATCAGGCGGGAGGGGCGTACGGTTTCCGCGACCAACTGCAGGACGTCATGGCGCTGGCGGTGCCGATGCGGACGGTGACGAGGGAGCATCTGTTACGGGCCGCCAGCCACCAGTTCGTGGAGGGCGACGTTCTCCATTGGTGGCATGACCCTTCGGGCCGGGGGGTGCGGACCCGGATAACCGACGACTATCTGTGGCTTCCTTATGCCGTGGCCCACTACGTGGAGGTGACCGGGGACGTTGCCCTCCTCGACGAGACGGTGCCCTACCTGCAAGGAGATCCGCTGGCACCGGAGCAGGAGGAGCTCTACTTCGCTCCGGAGCGCTCCCCCACCGAAGGGACGATGTTCGACCATTGCCGGCGGGCCCTCGACCGGGCCCTCGCCCGGTTTGGGAGCCGCGGCCTTCCCCTGATCGGGACCGGGGACTGGAACGACGGCTTCAATCGGGTCGGTCGAGAGGGCCGGGGAGAGAGCGTGTGGCTCGGCTGGTTCCTGGAAGCCAACCTGAGACGCTTCGCCGAGCTCGCCGATGGCCTGCGGAAAGCGAAACTTGCTGCCGGCTGGCGGCAGGCGGCGGGGCGTCTCCGCCAGAACCTGGAGACCGAGGCCTG
The DNA here is from genome assembly GCA_035463935.1 of Acidimicrobiia bacterium. Taxonomy (GTDB): domain Bacteria; phylum Actinomycetota; class Acidimicrobiia; order Spongiisociales; family ZC4RG35; genus DATEEG01. Next base: position 6,948 of record DATHSX010000140.1, read on the forward strand.
GGACGGCGACTGGTACCGGCGGGCCTTCTTCGACGACGGCACACCGCTGGGATCATCGGTCAATCCCGAGTGCCGAATCGACTCGATCGCTCAATCCTGGTCGGTGATCCACGGGGGCGCTCAGATCGACCGGGCCCACCGGGCGATGGCCTCGGTCGAGGAGTACCTGGTCCATCGCGGCGACGGACTGGTTCTCCTTTTCACGCCGCCGTTCGACAACTGGGACGTCGATCCGGGTTATGTCAAGGGATACTTGCCCGGCGTCCGCGAGAACGGCGGTCAGTACACCCACGCCGCCATATGGTGCGTCATCGCCTTCGCCACCCTGGGCGACGGTGACCGGGCGGGCGAGCTGTTCGGCCTGCTCAACCCGATCAACCACGCCAGCACCCGGGCCGGGGTGCATCGCTACCGGGTGGAGCCCTATGTGGCGGCGGCGGACGTCTATTCGGAAGCTCCCCACGTGGGCCGGGGAGGCTGGACCTGGTACACCGGTTCGGCGGGGTGGATGTACCGGGCCGGAGTGGAGTGGATCCTCGGCTTCCGCCTCCGGGGCACC
>DATHSX010000141.1:0-6418 GCA_035463935.1 Acidimicrobiia bacterium
CTCAATCGCCCCGTCAAGTACACGGAGTCGCGCCGCGAATCCCCCAACAACAGCATCCAGGGGAGGGGCTGGGTGGCCACCGCCACCGTGACCGGGACGCGAGACGGAGAGATCCTCGGGTTCGAACTCGACGGTCTGGCCGACATGGGGGCGTACAGCCAGAACTTCACAGTGGCCATCCCGTTCCTCGGCACCTTTGTGGGCTCTGGCCAGTACAAGTTCCCGACCTACTGGCGGATCGGCTGTGTGACGACTCACACCATGACAACCGATGCGTATCGAGGAGCGGGCCGGCCGGAGGCGATCTACTACCTGGAACGCATCATCGACGCCTACGCCCGTGAGATCGGGATGGATCCGGCGGAGGTTCGCCTGAAGAACTTCCTGCCGAGCGAGGCGTTCCCCAACGCGGTCAGCCCGATCGGGTTCACCATGGACACCGGGGAGTACGCCAAGAACATCCAGGCCCTGGTCGCCACCGGCGCATATGCCGAGATGAAGGCGCAGCGCGCGGCGGCCCGACAGGAGGGCCGCCTGGTCGGGTTGGGGCTCTCGAGCTATGTCGAGGTGTGCGGCTTCGGACCATCGGCGCTGGTCGGGCTCGGATTCTCCTGGGCCAGCTATCAGATGCCCTCGGCCTTCAACGGCTCCGGCCTGGTCCGGGTCAATCCGGATGGCAGTGCCACGGTTCTCATCGGCACCGGCCCCTCCGGGCAGGGCCATGAAACCACGTGGTCGCAGCTGGTGGCGAACGAGCTCGGCTTCGACTACGACAAGATCCGGGTTACCCACGGGTCAACTGCCGAATCGCCGATGGGGGTGGGCACGTTCGGCTCCCGCTCGGCCGCCGTCGACGGGCCGGCCACCGTCATGGCTGCTCACAAGGTGCGGGACAAGGCGGCCCAGATCGCCGCCCACATGCTCGAGGCCTCGGTCGAGGACATCCGGTTCGCCAGTGGGAGTGCTTATGTAGCCGGTTCCCCAGACAACTCGGTGAGCTGGGCGGAGATCAGCGCCCGGGCTTACCAACCCCACACTCTTCCCGAGGCGATGGAGGGTGGCTTGGAGGCGCACGCCGTGTTCAGCCCGGGCAACGCCACGTGGCCGTTCGGGGCTCATGCCGCCCTGGTCGAAGTCGACCGGGACACCGGTGACCTCAAACTGCTGCGGTATCTCACCATGGACGACTGCGGCAATGTCATCAATCCGATGATCGTGGACGGCCAGATCCACGGAGGTCTGGTTCAGGGGATCGGCCAGGCGATGTTCGAGGATGCCATCTACGACGATGACGGCAACCTCCTCACCAGTTCCTTGCTCGATTATCCGTTGCCTACGGCCGGAGATGTGCCCAGCTTCGAACTGCACAGGACGGTGACTCCCAGCAACGTAAATCCCCTTGGGGTGAAGGGAATTGGTGAGGCGGGGACCATTGGTTCGGCCCAGACCGTGGTCAACGCTGCGGTCGACGCTCTCTACGACCTCGGAGTCCGCCACATCGAGATGCCCCTGCGGCCCCGGCGGGTTTGGCAGGCAATGCACGACGCCCGTCAGGGCTGATAGGAGCTGAGCATGTTTCCTAGATCATTCGACTATGTAGCGCCTGCCAGCATCGACGAGGCCGTATCCGCTCTGGCCGGAGGCGAATTCGCCAAGGTGATGTCCGGAGGGATGAGCCTGCTGCCCCTCATGAAGCTCCGGCTCCTCTCTCCCGACCTGGTGGTTGATGTCGGCCGGATCCCCGGCCTCGACTCGATCGCGGATCAGGCCGAGCAGGTGGTCATCGGGGCCCTGGTTCGTCATCACCAGACAGCTGCGTCGGATTCGGTCCCCGCCGCCCTCCGGACCGCGGCGGCCTGGACCGGCGACGTGCAGGTCCGTAACCGGGGCACGACTTGTGGAGCCGTGGCGCATGGTGACATCGCCGCCGATCAGCCGGCGGCGGTCCTGGCCCTCGGTGGGATCATCGTGGCCAGGGGACCACAGGGGGAGAGAGAGATCCCGGCTTCCGACTTCTTCCTCGATGCTCTCACCACCGCCCTGGAGCCAGACGAGATCCTGACCGAGATCCGGATCCCGAAGAACGCCGGCTCGTCCGCGTACGACAAATTGGGCCGTCGAGGTGGTCACACCGATTACGCGGTGGCCGGGGCTGCAGCCTGGGTCATGCGCTCCAACGGTCATGTCAGCGACTGCCGGGTCGCCCTCACCGGGGTGGCCGCCAAGCCCACTCTGGCTGCCGCGGCCGCGCAGGCGCTGGTGGGGACCGACGGGTCGGAGGGGGCGATCGCCGCTGCCGCCGACAAGGCCGCCCAGGACCTCGTCGTTCTGGAAGACCTCTACGGATCCGTTGAGTACAAGACCCATCTGGCCAAGGTGTTCGCCAAGAGAGCGCTGACCAAAGCCCTGGCCGGCAGCTAGCTGCGCCCAAATGGCTGAGTTGGCGGGTTCCCCGGCGGCCACTGGCCGTTAGCCGGCGAGGGCCGGTTAGCCTTTTCATCGATGGTCCCCCAAACTGTCGACGACGTCGTCGCCGCGCTGGCGCGCCACGGGTACGTCGCCGATCGCGGCCTGGCCGTCACCATCCTGCTGGCTCTCGAACTGGGCAGGCCGTTGTTCCTCGAAGGCGAGGCCGGGGTAGGAAAGACCGAGGTGGCCAAGGTCCTCGCCGCCATTCTCGACACCGACCTGATCCGGCTGCAGTGCTACGAGGGTCTCGACGTCAATCACGCCCTCTACGAGTGGGACTACGCCCGGCAGATGCTGGCCATCCGGCTCATCGAGGCCCGGGGCGAAGGTGGTGAAGCGGGTCTCACCGACATCATGAGCCGCGAGTACCTGCGGCCCCGTCCGTTGCTGCAGGCGATCGAAGCGGCGGCGTTGGGCCGCCGACCGGTGCTTCTGATCGACGAGCTCGACCGGGCCGACGAGGAGTTCGAGGCATATTTGCTGGAGCTCTTGTCCGACTTCCAGGTCACGCTTCCCGAGATCGGCACCATCCGGGCCGAGCAACCTCCGGTGGTGGTGGTCACGTCCAATCGCACCCGCGAGATCCATGATGCCTTGAAGCGCCGGTGCCTCTACCACTGGCTCGACTATCCGTCAGTCGAACGTGAGCTGGAGATCCTTCGAGTTCGCCAGCCCGAGGTCGACGAGGCGCTGGGCCGCCAGCTGGCCATGGCAATGGCTGATCTGCGGGCCCTCGACCTATTCAAGCCCCCGGGAGTGGCCGAGACCCTCGACTGGGCGGCCGCGCTCAGGGTTCTGGGAGCGAAGCGGCTCACGCCCTCGGTCTTCGATGAGTCGTTGGGGGTGGTCCTGAAGTACCGGGAGGATCTGGAGCGGGTCCGGGAGGTAGGGCTCGAGACACTGGTTCACGAATGAACCGATGGCGGCGGATGTCCGGGCTGGCCGGCGTAGGGCTGGCGATCGCGCTGCTCGCGGTGCCGGTCGCGGCCGAGGAGACCGAGCTCACCATGGTGGAAGTCCGCCGCTCGGGGGGATTTGACGCCGAGAGCCTCTCTCTGATCGATGATGCGGTGCGAGCGGTGAGGGCCGACAGGACCGAGCTCCATCGGGTAACCCTTCGCCTCCTTCTCCTGACCCGGGCCGACCGGGTAATTCAGGAACCGCCCCGGGGCTTCGGTTATCCGATGGTCACGATGGCGATCGACCCGGCGATGCCCGTGATGGCGGCCAGCCTCCGGGTGGTGTTGTCTCGGGGAGATGCTGTGGTGGGAGCAACCTCGGCCAGTCTGCGGGGAGCCGAGGTCGGCGACATTCTTCATCTCGAATCGCTGGCCGGTGAGACGGTCCAGGTTCGCATCGGGGCCATCGTCCCCGACGAGGAAATCGGCTGGAGCGAGATCCTTGTGGGCCGGGACAGCATCCCGCGACTCGGCATCGACCGTCCGTACGCAGTGGTGGCTTGGACCGATCGGGGTGCTCCGCTGGCCGCGGCGATCCGGATCTGGACCGCGGATCCGCAGGTGCGGGTGCTCGATGGGACCGGCGACCCCGGCACCGATCCGGTGCTGCCAGTGGCGGCGGTCAAGGAGCGATTCGGTGAGTTCGCGGTGAGACCCGCGGGGGGTGATGCGGTGCAGGTCGATCCCGGATGGCGGAATTCTTCGATCGTGACTACCGACCTCCCGATCGTCGGGCCGACCAGGTGTCACCGGCTGTTGGTCCCTTATTTGCGCGCCGCTCTGGGCGAAGTGGATCGGGCGGGGCTGGCCGGGGCTCTCGACCCGAACGATTTCCAGCTGGCCGGGGGGTGCTACAACCCCCGGTTCAACCGAGGGGCGGACCCGGGTTTCTCCCTTTCCCGCCACACCTGGGGAATCGCCATCGATTTCAATCCCACGTCCAACCCGTACGGAGCCGCTCCCGTATTGGCGCCCGGCATCGTGCAGATCTTCAAGCAATGGGGCTTCTCCTGGGGAGGCAACTGGTCGGTCCCGGACGGGATGCACTTCGAGTGGTGGGGTTTCCCGATCGCCTACGACGCTTCCTGTGGGCTCACCACCCCCACCGCGGCCACCTTCGACGCCTGGCGCATGGCCGATTCGCAGGGGGTCTGCACATGACCGCGGTCCGCCCCGAAGAAGCCTCGAAGAGCCTCGCGGTCCTGGTGTCGTTCACCCACCGGCTGAGAGACGAGGGTATTCCAGTTCCTGCGGGCATGGCCGGCCAGATGGTGGAGGCTCTGAGCTGCGTGGGGATGGCGGCCGGCGAGGACGCCTATCACGCTATGAGATCGCTCGCCTGCAGTTCGGTGGATCATCTCGCGATCTTCGACCGGGTTTTCGCCGACTTCTTCGGCGAGGTGGCCTCTCCGGTTATTGCCGCCGTAGGACCTAAGACTCGCACCTGGAGCATCCGTCCCGCCAACTCCGGAGAGGGAGAAGGTGACCGCGAGGAGTTGGTCTCCGCGGTATTTGGTGCCTCTTCCCGGGAGCGGCTGGCGCGTCGGGACTTTGCCACCCTCACAACCGCCGAAGCCAGCGAGATCAGGGCCTTGATCGGCCAGATGGTTTGGACACCTGCCCTGGTGCACAGCCGGCGGCGCCGGCCGGCTGCCGGCGGTGATCGGCCCGACCTGAGAAGAACTCTGCGGGGAGCGGTGGGGCCGGAATCGGACCTCGTCCGTTTGGAGTACACGACCAGGCGGATCCGGCGCCGCCCTCTGATCGTCATCGCCGATGTCTCCGGCTCGATGGAGCGGTACTCGGAGATGCTTCTCTACTTCGCCCACGCCGCCCGGGGCCGGCTCGGGCGGTTGGAAGCGTTCGTGTTTGCCACCCACCTGACCCGGATCACCCGGCAGCTGATGCGGAGGGATCCCTCGGCGGCCATTGCGGAAGTGTCGGAGGCAGTGACGGACTGGTCGAGCGGTACCAGGATCGGGGAGTCGATCGCTACCTTCAACCGGGAGTGGTCGCGCCGGGTGGGGCGGGGCGGCCCGATCGTTCTGATCATCTCGGATGGCTGGGAGCGAGGCGACCCCGATCTGCTCAAGGCCGAGATGGCCCGCCTCCGCCGAAGCGTCCATCGCGTCGTGTGGCTCAACCCGATCGCCGGTCGGCCGAAGTACGTTCCCGCCACTCGGGGCATGCAGGCCGCCCTGCCGTATGTCGATGACTTCCTGCCCGCCGCCAACCTCTCGGATCTGGCCACGGTGGTGGAGCTTCTAGAGTCGATTCCATCACATCGCGGCCCGAGCCGAGCCAGCGTGGGCAGCTTCTGAGGAGAGCGGGAGGGTTTTATGCGTGAAGAACTGGCCCTGCGTGCCCGCTGGCGATCCGAGGGGAAAAGGGTCGCGGCCGCGACCGTAGTCCGCGTATCCGGCTCCGCCCCGCGGCCGGTCGGCTCGAAGTTCGTGGCCTCTTCGGCCGGGGATATGGCCGGGTCGGTTTCGGGTGGTTGTGTCGAGAACGACGTCTTCCTTCATCTTCAGCAGGTCATGGAGACCGGACGACCCCGGCTGGTGAGTTACGGGATCGCCGACGAGGACGCCTTCGCTGTGGGCCTCGCCTGTGGAGGTCGCATTCAGGTCTATATGGAACCGTGGTGAGCCTTGGCAGGTGAACCAGCCGCGGTTAGCGAAGTGCTCGAGGCTGTCGCCGGACTCGTCGACAAGGAACTGTTCGGTTCCCGGGTGACCTGTGTCGGCGGACCCGCGCTGGGGGCGTCAGCCGTGGTCAGGGAGGGTGCGGTCATCACCGGAGCCATCCCGCCGGAATGCGAGCAGGACGTGCTGTCCGACGCCGCCGCCCTGCTCGATCGGGAGCGCTCGCTTACGCTCGCTTACGGTGCCCATGAGGTGTTCATCGAGAGCCTCGTCCCCCGGCCGCATCTGGTGATCTTCGGGGCAGTGCACATCGCCCAGGAACTGTGCGCCTTCGGCCGGCGCCTC
>DATHSX010000142.1:0-6280 GCA_035463935.1 Acidimicrobiia bacterium
AGTGATCATCCAGAACTTTCGCGCCAAGGCCAACACCCCGATGCGTCGCCACTCCGAACCGATACCCGCCTGGTTCGCCCGGGTGGTGGCAATTGCCCGCTGGTTTTTGGGACCGACGATGAACGTCCAGTGTCCGCCCAATCTGACCGAGCGATTCGAGATTTATCTGGAGGCCGGTGTCAACGACTGGGGAGGCGTCAGCCCCTTGACCATCGACTGGGTCAATCCCGAACAGCCCTGGCCGCACCTCGAGCAACTGGAGGCTCGAACCCGGGCACAGGGCTATCGGCTGGCCGCTCGTCTGCCGGTCTACCCGGAGTTCATCACGCCCGAGTGGATCGAGCCGGCGCTGTTGCAGCGGGTGCGGGGGGCCGTGGACGTCGAGGGTTACGCTGTGATCCCGGAAATGGACCAGGTCACGTCTTGATCATCACGTTTTGCCGCCTGCGCCCGGCCGGCGCAATCACCGAACTGACAGTCTCCGCCCGGAGGCGGGAAGGAACCACTGTCATCGAGTCGCACAGCCTCACCGCCGCAGGGGCGCTATGTGCTGCCCGGGGCGGTGTCCTTCCGGTGGCGCACTCCGTCGCCGAGCCCGGGGTGGCGGTGGCGGGCTGGGTCCTCGATCCCACTGCCGCCGTCGTCAACACCAACCTCGAAGGATGGAGACTCACCATTGACGCCGGGTCCACGCGGCGCGAGACGATCCTCGACGCGGTGGCCCGCTCCTCCTCCGCGTTCTTGCGATCACCCCGCAGCCGTGTGCCCGAGCTCGCCGCGATAGCCTCGTTACCCGGCCTGACCACCTCGATCTCGGTGTTTGTGGACGATGTCGAGCAGGCGGTGGCGGCGGTGGAGGCAGGTGCCACCGACCTCTTGTTGCGAGATTGGGACAACGAAGGGCTGGCGGAGCTGCGCCAGGCAGTGGGGCCGGCGATTCTGATCGAACGGACTGCCTTTCCTTTGAACCGGCCCATTGACGAGGTAAGGGATGCCCTCTCGGCGGACCTGTTCACGGCGTGGCTACATCAGGTTGACGGGTCGGGAGCTGTGAGACCCCGGGTGGAATGGGCCCCGGGTCGCGATGTGCCTGTTCCTGTGCCGCCTGCCCGGATCTCTGCGCAGTGGACCGACCCCGTCTGGACGGCAGGCCGCGCTCCGTCCCAACTCGATGGCGCCGGCCCGCTCCACCGGATTCTGGAGGCTTCCCTCGCCGGCACCGCGCCCGTCCGCGACGAAGTTGAACTCCTGTTCGGCGCTCGCGGCGATCAAGTAGATGCGGTGGCCTGGACGGCTGACCAATTGCGGCGCCGGAGCGTCGGAGACACCGTCACCTACGTCATCAATCGCAACATCAACTACACCAATCAGTGTTACTTCAGGTGCGGGTTTTGCGCGTTTTCGAAGGGGCCTCGCAGCCTCAATCTCCGCGAGGAGCCCTACCTGATCCCACTGGAGGGAATCGTTGGTTTGGCGCAGGAGGCCTGGGAACGGGGCGCCACCGAGGTGACCCTGCAGGGGGGCATCCACCCCCAGTTCACCGGTGACTTCTATGCAGAGGTGGTAGAGGCGATCAAGGCGCGCCTGCCGGAGATGCACATCCATGGCTTCACGCCGTTGGAGATCTGGCAGGGAGCCGAGACGCTGGGCGTTCCGGTGCGCGAGTTCCTGCGCCGCCTCGCGGCCGCCGGCCTGGGCAGCCTGCCCGGCACGGCCGCCGAAGTCCTGGACGACGAGATCAGAGTCTTCTTGTGCCCGGACAAGATCAGAACCGCCCAATGGGCCGAGGTGATGATCGCCGCCCACGAAATCGGCTTGCGGGCCACCGCCACCCTCATGTTCGGACACATCGACCATCCCCGGGCCTGGGCCAACCACCTGGAGGTGATCCGGGCGATACAGCGGCGAACCGGGGGATTCACCGAATTCGTGCCCCTGCCCTTCGTCCACATGGGCGCACCCATCTACCTTCGGGGTCAGTCCCGACCCGGTCCGACCTGGGACGAGGTGGTCCTCGTGCATGCGGTGGCCCGGATTGCCTTCGACGGCCTGATACCGAATGTCCAGGCGTCGTGGGTAAAACTCGGTCTTGACGGGGGGGCGCGCCTTCTCGACGCGGGCTGCAACGACCTGGGCGGGACCCTGATGGGCGAGATCATCACCCGTTCCGCCGGTGCCGCCCATGGTCAGGAGGTCACCCCTGACGAGTTCGTCGACACGATCCGGGCGGCGGGCCGGACGCCGGCCAGGCGCAGCACGACATACCAGTTGCTCGAACGCGTCTGACCGCACTCTGGGGGGTCCACGTTCGGTATCAGGGGTACCGACCCGGGAGGATTGCGGGATGGAGGAGCCTCGTTGGCTCCAACGTCGCTGCCGCCTATCTGCGAGACTACGACCTGGAGAGAAGGCCCAGAACCCGGCCGCGCGACGATGCAAGGTCGGCGTCCTGGCCCGGACCGTAACCTACGGCCCATATGACCGCGCTCGCTTCCGCGCCGACCGAGACCGCGCCACTGCTCAAGCAGGAAGAGTCTCTGGATGAGACCCGTACCCGTGTGCCCCGCACTTTTGCGGTGACCGGCGCCAGTCGTGGGATCGGTCTGGCGATAGCCGAGCGCCTGGCGGCCGGAGGCCACCAGGTGATCGGGGTGGCGCGGACGGTGCCGGTTCGTTTTCCGGGCCCCTTTTTGCAAGCCGACCTGGGAGAGGAGCGTTCTACCCGCCGGCTGCTCGAGCGCCTGACCGATCGGCATGTGGTTGACGGACTGATCAACAATGCCGGGATGGTGCGGCCGGGCGGCCTCGAGGAGGCCACGACTCACGACCTTCGCGACACCATGGAGCTGCATGTGAGGGCGGCACTGCAGCTCACTCAAGGCCTGGTTCCGGGCATGAAGCAACGGGGGTGGGGACGGGTCGTCAACATGTCGAGCGTCGTTCCCCTGGGTACGGTCCGGAGAAGCACCTACGGGGCCGCCAAAGCCGCCCTCATCGGCATGACGCGAACCTGGGCGCTGGAGATGGCCGCGGACAACATCACGGTGAACGCCGTGGGCCCGGGTGCTATCGACACGCCGCTGCTCCGGGACAACTATCCGGTCGGGAGCGAGGCCGAAAGCCGCTATCTGCGGATGATCCCCATGGGGCGGGTGGGAAGGCCCGGGGAGGTGGCGGCGCTGGTGGCCTTCCTTTGTTCGGAAGAGGCCTCCTACATCACCGGTCAGATGATCTACGTAGATGGCGGCTTCTCGACCGGACGGGTGCCCGTCTGAGGACAAGGCGCATCGCCGGCGCCTCTCCTACTCGAGCGGATAACCCGGTCGGGCCCGGGCCACCCAGTCTTCGAAGGCTTCGTCGTTGGCGACATCGCGTCCCAGCCCGGAGGCCAGAACGTAGCGATGGTGGAGCAGGTCGCAGTAGGCCTGGATGGGATCGCTGACCCCGGGGACCCTGCTCAGGCGGGCCAGCAGCGGCTCGAACTCGGCGACCCTCCAACGCACCGCCCACGTCTCCTTGGCGCCGGTGTCGGCACCCGCCCGGGCCGCGTAGTAATGGACGTCGGCCAGGATCGCCTTCGCCTGATTCTCCAGGGCATCGATGCCGGTGAGTGACTTGAGGCGGTTGGCGTGGAAGTTGCGGCCGCCGACCTTCACCTTGATCATCAATTCCGCGGTGTCATCGATCGAGGGCACGAGGTCAACTTCGTCGACATCAAAACCGAGTCGGTTGATGCGGTCGATCCGCTCGGTGATCCGGTAACGCTCGTCTGCGGAAATCGACTCAGCCCTTCCCAGTTCGGCCCAGAGCTTGCGGTATCGATCGGCGATGTCGTAACCCAACTCCAGGTCGGCGCGTTCGAGGTCGGCTCCCGCCTCAGCGGCGATGTCGGCCATCCCCCCCGCCACGTTCTCGACCATTATTTCGACATCCTCCCCCCGCTGGCCGTCCGACAGCCCGGCGGGGAAAATCCGGGCGGTCTCGGCATCGACCATGATCGTTTCGATCGCCCCGGCATCGAAGCGATAGAGGACGTTGGACAGGCTGCAGTCTCCCCAGAAACAACCGGCCAGGTGGAGTCGGACGAGCAGGCCCGCAAACGCGTCGAGCATCTGATTGCGGCGAGCGCCGAAGCCGGCTCCCGCCAGCATCTCCCGATAGGAGAAGGAGAAGGGCTCGTAGGCAGTGATCAGGGCCGCGGCCGCCTCCTCAGCAGGGTCTGAGGACCGGTTCTCCACCAGGCCGACCGCGGTGACCGCCGGCGCCGCCCCAGCCTCCAGGGCGCGCAGCACGAGATAGTCGTTGCGGGCGGGGACGACCGGAAGCTCCTTGACCACATAGATGCCTTGCGGGTACTCGAGAAAGCGCACCTCATGGCGGCTGATCCCCATCGGGAGGTCGAGCAGGTTGCCCAGGGCCCACTGCTGCAGGGGAAGGTCCCAGGGAAGCTCGAGGAAGTCGGGGTTCCCGGGGCGGATGGTCAGCTGGGCCGGCATCGGGGAAGGGTAAGCCGCCCCCCGGGCAGCCCAGACACCGGGCCACTCGGCCCGGAAATCGGCGAACGAGCGGCCCTCGTCAGTGGCGAAACGTAAGGCCGCGTACCCCCGGCACAAAACCCCACTCGGTGAGGGCGGGAGCGAGCCCGCTCTGGGCGGCGGGGGTCTGGTCGATCCGCTCCAGGGTGAACCGGCGCTGTCTCTGGGCGATGGTGGCAAGCTCGCGGGCTAGTGGACCGTGGAGGTCTCGTTCCGGTTCGAGCATGAGGAGCCGGCGGCCTCCTCGTTCGAGGTAGGCAACGAGGCGCCCGTCACCCACGATCACATAGCTCCCGGCCGAGCGGGCCAGGCGAGCATCGGCGTTGGCCGGCCAGGGCAACGCGGCCCCGTACGGATTGGCAGGATCGGTGGCAGCCAGGCCGATCAAGTCCCCTGCGGACGGGGCCCGCAGACGGTCGACCGCTCCCGGGAGTGCGAACTGCGCCCCCCCCATTCCCTCGATGAAATAGCCTCGCCGTAACCGCCCGATCTCCTCCAGCCGGCTGAACACGGGGTAAAGGGCGGTGAAGCCCCCGGGGACGCCTTCAGCCAGGACATGGCCGCGGGTGACTACGCCGTACCGGTCTAACAAGAGCTCTGCCCAGGCCGCGACGGAGCTGGTGGGGTCGGTGGCGGAGCACGAGAGCACGGACCAGCGGCCCGACGCGTGGGGAGGGAATCGCGATGACGTCTGGGGGCGGCCGGTCGGTCGACGCCCGCGCCAGGAGGTGAAGGCCCGCAGGGGGGCGAGGGTGTCGTTCGTGATCTCCCCGGCCCAGACCAGGTCCCACAGCGAATCCAGGACAACCTCGGGATCGCCGCCGCCGACAGCCTGATAGATGTCGGCAAAGAAGGATGCGCCCCGCTGGCTCAGGTGCGTTCTGATCGCCTCATGGGTCGGGCTATCCGGGGGCGCGACCGCGGGAGGTTGCCACAGGAGCGAGAGCTGGGAGCGGAGGTAAAGAGCCACCTTTCCGTCGCGGCTCCCCAGCGGTCCCCGTCCGGCCCACACGACCTCGCCTTCCAGCATCAATTGGTCGAGCTGGGGACCGTGGTCGGCCACCCGGGCGGGCAGGACATCTCGTTCCAGCACACTGGCGGCCAGCTCGTAACCCTGCAACCTCCTGATTGCCTCACCGAGCGGTCCCCGCCCTCTCGGGGGCTGGAAGGCGACCCGCTGCCAGGGTGGGAGGAAACGCCCCAGCGCCGTCGGCTCCACCGGCTCGATCTCCTTGCGAAGGGTGGACAGGGAGCGGCGCTTGAGTCGTTTCAGAACCTCGAGATCGATCCATTCGGGCCCTGCACCATGATGGAAGTTGCCCCGGGCCACCCGGCCCTGTTGTTGGAGCTGGGTGAGAGCCGCCTCCACCACCCCCGGCGGGAGCGCCAAAGACGAGGCGGCGGAGGCTGCGGTGAAAGGCCCGTGAGTCCTGGCATAGCGACCGACCACGTCGCCCAGGGGGTCGGGGACCGGTTCGAGGAATACGTGCGGCGTCCCGGGCGGTGGTTGCACTCCCATGGCGTCGCGCAGTCGGCCGGCGTCCTCGATCGCGGCCCACCGCTGGTGCCCGCCGATGCGGACCTCGATGATCCGGTGGGTATCCGCCAGGTGCTGCAGGGCTGTTCCGACCTCCACGTCTTCGGAGCGCACGTCGATGTCCGCGAAGCTGAGCGGTCCCAGACGCCGGAGCAGGTCGTGAATCCCGTCGGTGTCTCGGACCCGGCGCTCGGCCGTGAGCAATTGG